>CAZBTE010000133.1:0-6640 GCA_964494665.1 uncultured Limnobacter sp. | reverse complement strand
GGATGCAGAAGAGCGGCGGCATGATGGGCGGCGGCCTGCTTTCGGTCGGCAAGAGCAAGGCCAAGGTCTACGTCGAGACCGACATCAAGGTCGGCTTCGGCGACGTCGCGGGGGTCGACGAGGCCAAGGCCGAGCTCCAGGAAATCGTCGGTTTCCTGAAGGCGCCCGAGGAGTACGGCCGGCTCGGCGCGCGGCTGCCGAAGGGCATCCTCCTGGTCGGCCCGCCGGGCACCGGGAAGACGCTGCTTGCGCGCGCCGTTGCCGGCGAGGCGGGGGTGCCGTTCTTCTCGATCAACGGCTCGGAGTTCGTGGAGATGTTCGTCGGGGTGGGCGCGGCGCGCGTGCGCGACCTCTTTGCCGAGGCCGCCCGGAAGGCGCCGGCGATCATCTTCATCGACGAGATCGACGCGCTGGGGCGCGCGCGCGGCGCATTCGGTGCCTTCGGTGGCGGCCACGACGAGAAGGAGCAGACGCTGAACCAGCTGCTGGCCGAGCTCGATGGCTTCGACCCCAGCGCCGGGGTGGTGCTGCTGGCCGCCACCAACCGGCCCGAGATCCTCGATCCGGCGTTGCTGCGCGCCGGCCGCTTCGATCGCCAGGTGCTGGTCGACCGGCCCGATCGCGCCGGCCGCGTGCAGATCCTGCACGTGCACCTGAAGAAGGTGAGGCTGGACGCCGACGTCGATCCCGAGAAGATCGCCGCGCTCACTCCCGGATTCACCGGCGCCGACATCGCCAACCTGGTGAACGAGGCGGCGCTGCTGGCAACGCGGCGCGGTCGCGAGGCGGTACGGCTGGAGGACTTCACCGGTGCGATCGAGCGCATCGTCGCCGGACTCGAGAAGAAGAACCGCCTGCTCAACCCGGACGAGCGACGCATCGTCGCGTACCACGAAATGGGGCACGCGCTGGTGGCCTGCGCGCTGCCCGGCAGCGACGTGGTCCACAAGGTGTCGATCATTCCGCGCGGAGTCGGTGCGCTCGGCTACACGATCCAGCGTCCGACGGAGGACCGGTTCCTGATGCAGCGGGGAGAGTTGATGAACAAGATGGCAGTGCTGCTCGGGGGACGGGCGGCCGAGATGCTGGTGATCGGCGAGCTGTCCACCGGCGCGGCCGACGACCTGGCCAAGGTCACCGACATCGCGCGCACGATGGTCACGCAATACGGCATGGAGCCCTCGCTCGGGCACCTGGTCTACGAAACGCCGCGCTCGCCCTGGCTGGCCACGCCGCAGGCGCCCAACGAGCCGCTGCGCTATTCGGAACAGACTGCACAGCGCATCGACGCGGCCGTGCGTGACCTGGTCTCGCAGGCATTCGAACTGAGCCTCTCGACACTGGCCGCCCAGCGAGAGCGGCTCGAGACCGGCGCGGCGCGCCTGCTCGAGCGCGAGACGCTGGGCGAGGACGAGCTGCGCGCACTGCTGCGCGAGGTTTCCGTCGAGGTGCCGGCATGACGCGGCTGGCGCCCGAGCAGCTGACGCGCCGCTGGCCGGCCGAGGCCTTCGAGTTCGAGCCCGCCAGCGAGGCCGCGGCGCCCGGGCGTGCGCTCGGCCAGCAGCGCGCGCTCGACGCGCTGGAACTCGCGATCGGGGTCGACCACCCGGGCTTCAACCTGTTCGTGCTCGGTCCACCCGAGACGGGGCGCTTCGAGGCGGTGCAGCAGCGCATCGCGGAGCTCGCGGCCACCCAGGCGCCCCCCGATTGCTGGTGCTACGTCAACAACTTCCACGACCCGATCAGGCCGGACGCGCTGCGCATGCCCGACGAGACGGGCGTGCGCCTGCGCGACGACATGCGCCAGCTGGTCGAGGAGCTGCGCGCGGCGATTCCTGCGGTGCTCGAGAGCGACGAATACCGTTCGCGCGTAGAACAGATCGAGGCGCAGTTCGCCCAGTTGCAGGAGCAGGCGTTCGGCGAGCTGGTCGAAGAGGCGCAGCGCCAGGGCATTGCGCTGCTGCGCACGCCGGCCGGCTTCTCGTTCGCGCCGGCACGCGACGGCGAAGTGATGCCGCACGACGAATTCGAGCGGCTGCCGGCGGCCGAGAAGGAGCGCATCGCGCAGGCGATCCGCGTGCTGCAGGAGCGGCTCGAGCGCATCCTGCGCCAGGCGGTCGGGTGGCGGCGCGCGCACCGCGAGGAGATGAAGAAGCTCAACCGCGAGGTCATCACCTATGCGGTCGGCAACCTCGTCGACGACCTGTTGCGCAAGTACGTGGCCCTGCCCGAGGTGGTCGCGTACCTCGAAGCGGTCGCGCGCGACGTGGTCGAGAACGCCGACATCTTCCGCACGCCGGCCGAAGCCCAGCCGGGCATGGCGATGCAGGCCGACGGGCTGCCGCCGCTGCGCCGCTACCAGGTGAACCTGCTGGTCGAGCAGCCAGCCACCGGCGCGCCGGTGATCACCGAGGAGAACCCGAACTACGCCAACCTGCTGGGCCGCGTCGAGCACGTGGCGCGCTTCGGCGCGTTGATGACCGACTTCGCGCTGATCCGGCCCGGCGCGCTGCACAGAGCCAATGGGGGCTACCTGCTGCTGGATGCGCGCAAGGTGCTGATGCAGCCGCTGTCGTGGGAAGGGTTGAAGCGGGCGCTGTTCACGCGCGAGATCCGCGTCGAATCTCCCGCGCAGCAGTACGGGCTGACCAGCACGGTGTCGCTCGAACCCGAGCCGATTCCGCTCGACGTCAAGGTGGTGCTTTTCGGCGACCGGCTGCTGCACGCGCTGCTGCAGGCGTGGGACCCGGAGTTCGTCGAGCTGTTCAAGGTCGACGCCGACTTCGAGGACGACATCGCGATCGACGAGGCGTCACTGCCGGTGTACGCGCGCCTGATCGCCACGCTGGCCGGCGAGGCAAAGCTGCCGCCGTTGGGGAGCGACGCGGTGGCGCGCGTGATCGAGTATGCGGCGCGCGCGGCGGGCGACCGCGAACGCGTGACGCTGCACGTGCATCGCCTGCGCGACCTCCTCGCCGAGTCGGCCTTCCAGGCCGGGCGCAACGGACGCGAGCGCATTGAGCGCGAGGACGTGCAGGCGGCGCTCGATGCGCGCCGCGAGCGCAGCGGCCGCGTGCGTCGGCGCCTGCACGAGATGATCATCGAGGGCACGTTGCTGATCGACACCGACGGCGCCCTGCCGGGGCAGATCAACGGGCTGTCGGTCTACGTGATGGGCGACGCCACGTTCGCGCAGCCCACGCGCATCACCGCCACCACGCGCGTCGGCGAAGGCCACCTGATCGACATCCAGCGCGAGGCGTCGCTGTCGGGCCCGATTCATTCGAAGGGCGTGATGATCCTGTCTGCCTTCCTGGCTTCGCGCTACGCCCCACGCCAGCCGTTCTCGCTGAACGCGAGCCTCGCCTTCGAGCAGACCTATGGACCGGTGGACGGCGACAGCGCGTCGCTCGCGGAGGCGTGCGCGATCGTCTCGTCGCTGTCCGGCATTCCGATCCGCCAGAGCTACGCGGTCACCGGCTCGATCGACCAGTGGGGTACGGTGCAGGCGATCGGCGGGGTCAACGAGAAGATCGAGGGTTTCTTCGACATCTGCGAGGCGCGCGGGCTGGACGGCCACCAGGGCGTGGTGATCCCGGCCTCCAACGTGCGCCACCTGATGCTGCGCGACGACCTGGTCGAGGCGGTGAGGGCCGGACGCTTCTCGGTGCACGCGGTGACCGACGTCGACGAGGCGCTGCGCCTGCTCACCGGCCGTGACGACGTCGACGCGGTGGTGCGCGCGCGGCTGGGCGAATTCGGGAAGCTGCGCCAGAAGCTGCAGGCACCGCAGCAACGCAACCGCAGGCAGCGCGGGTGAACCGGCCGGCAACGATGAGCACCAGGGCCCCCGCTCGGAAGATCTGGATCGCGGTCGACGCGCTCGAGCGCAGCGGCGACGTGCTCGGCGCGGTCACGCGCTTCGCCGCCGGGCCGGTGGTCGAGCTGGCGGGCCTGTTCGTCGAGGACGTCGACCTCGTCACGCTGGCCGGCTGGCCGGCGGCCACCGAGACGCGCCTGTTCGAGGCCGCCGCGCGTCCGTTCGGCAGCGCCGAGCTCGAGGCCACGTTGCGCGCCCATGCGGCGGCGCTGCAGCGTCGGCTCGACGCGCTGGCGCGCGAGATCGGCGTGCCGTGGTCGTTTCGCACCGTGCGCGGACATATCGTGCAGCAGGCACTCAGCCTGGCCGGCGGCGACGACTGGATCGTGCTGGCCAGCGCTACCACCAGCGTCCAGCTGCGGGCAGCCCCGCTGCGGACGGTGGCGCGCCCTGTGCTGTGGCTGCTGCCCGATGACGAGCAGGGGCTGGCGCAACTGCAGGAGGTGGCGGCGCGCTACGACCCGCTCGGAAGCGCGGAGCGCAGGGTCGTGTTGCCGGCCGATGCGCGCGGCGCCGCGGCGATCCGCGCGTCGGTTGAGCGCGAGGGCGGGGGGTTGCGCAGCGCCACGCAGGCCGAGCTTGCGCAGTGGATCGCGTGCGCTCCGCGCACCACCGGCGGGCTGGTCCTGATGACGCGCGCGGCCGGCGCGGCCGACCCCGAGCGCTTGCGCCAGCTGCTGCGGCGCGGTGCGGCGCTGGTGCTGGTCTGACGCGGCAGGGTGCCGCCGCTGCGGGTCTGACGCGACCCGCTACGGTGTGCCCGGGTTGCGCGCGCGGTCGATGCGATCGCCGAGTTCGCCCACTGCCGCCGACACCGAATCGCCTTGCTGCTCCACGGTGACACGCAAGCGCTGTTCGACCGTATCCAGGCGCGCCTGCAGTGCCGCGACGCGTTCCTCCTGTCGTGCGGCCTGGCGCGCGAACTCTGCCTCGAGGAAGCCGCGCAGTTCGGTGAAGCGCGATGCCTCGGCCTGGTCGGCCAGCGCGCGCTGCGTATGAAGTTCCTTGCTGTGGCGGCGCGTCTCGAGCAGGCCCGACATCTGCAGGTAGACGATGTAGCCGAGGAACAGCACGGTGACCAGTACGATGAACCCCAGCATCACGACCCCGAGCGGCGCCTGCACCTCGGTGAACGCCAGCGACAGCGTCGTCGGGTCGTTCAGCTCCGCCCAGTTGACGAGCACGAAGGCGGTGAGGGCACCGAACACGAGAACGAACAGCAGCGATCGCAGGGTCATGGAAGGCTCCGGGCAAGCACGACGCCCCCGATTCAACGCGATGGACGGCTTTCTGTCAAAGCGCGGGTGGCGCTAGTAGTTCAGCGCTCGCGGCAGCCACAACGCGAGCTCCGGAACGGCAACCAGCGCCACCAGCACGAGCAGCATCGCGAACACGAACCAGATCACCCATGGAACCGTGTGCTCCATGCGCACGCCCGCCATGCGCGCCGACACCATCAGGTTGACGGCAAGCGGCGGCGTGAACTGGCCGATCGCGACCATGTAGGTGAGCAGCACCCCGAACCAGACCGGGTCCCAGCCGTAACCCCTGACCAGCGGCATCAGCAGCGGCACGAAGATCAGGAAGATCGAGATGCCGTCGAGCACCATGCCCACGCCGAGCAGCACGACGACGATCGCCGCCATCGCCCACCAGCCGTTCATGCCGCTGTCGAGGATGGCGCGCGCCAACGGATCGACGATGCCCAGCGTGCTGACCGCGTAGGCGAACACGCTGGCGAGCGCGATCACGATCATGATGACGCCGGACAGTTCGGCCGCCTCGACGAAGATCCCGAACAGGTCGCGCGGGCGGATCGAACGATAGATCACCATGCCGACGAACAGCCCGTACACGACGGCCACCACCGCTGCTTCGGTCGGCGTGAACCAGCCGGCGCGCATGCCGCCCAGGATCAGCACCGGCGCGAACAGGCCCCAGCTCGCTTCGCGCAGTGCGCGCAGGAAAGGCGGGCGCGGCTGGGCGGCCTCGTTGGCGCCGAACCGGTGCCTGCGCGCGAGCCACACCGCCGGCACGATCAGCGCGAGGCCGGCCAGCAGGCCCGGCACCATGCCGGCAGCGAACAGCGCCGGCACCGATGCGCCCGGCACCATCACCGAGTAGACGATGAACGCGATCGACGGCGGGATCAGGATGTCGGTGGCGGCGGCCGCGCCGATCACGCTGGCCGAGTAGGCGGGCGGGTAGCCGGCACGCGCCATCGCCACCAGCATCACGCCGCCCACCGCCGCCGCGTTGGCCGGCCCCGATCCCGAGATCCCGCCAAGGAACATCGCCACTGCGATCGCCACCATCGGCAGCGTGCCCGAGCTGCGCCCGACGATCGCCAGCGCGAAATCCACCAGACGCTGTGCGACGCCCGAACGATCGAAGATCGAGCCGACCAGCACGAACATCGGCAGCGCGAGCAGCGGGTACTTCGCCAGCCCCGAATAGAAGTTGTTCGGGATCGACAGCCAGCCGAGGTCGGCCAGGCCGATGCCGACCGATCCGGCCAGCATCAGCGCCACGCCGATCGGCACGCCGGCCAGCATCAGCACCACGAACGCCGCGAAGATCGCGACGCCGATCACTGCCGGTCTCCGGAGCGCGGGCGGTGGCGCCTGCAAAGGCGCGGGCAAAGGCGCGAATCGTGCGCCGCGGGTGCGCCGGGTGCTTGCCCCCGCTTCGCGGGGGTGCCCTGTGATGCTCGCAGCACCGGCTGGCGCGGCGAAACTCGCTGCGCTCGCTGGCGCGAGC
>CAZBTE010000132.1:0-6687 GCA_964494665.1 uncultured Limnobacter sp. | reverse complement strand
GGATGATCTGCCAGATCGCGATCAGCAGCGGCCAGTTCCACGGCGCGATCGCGGCGACGACGCCGAAGGGCTTGCGATGCACTTCATCGCGGCGCGTGTCGTCTTCGAATGCCACTTCCACCGGCAGGTCGAGGCTGGCAGGAACCTGCGTCCAGACTTCGCAGCCCCACACCTCGAAGCGCGCGCCCGGCACCTGGTCGGGACCGACGCCGCCGAGCGGCTTGCCCTGCTCGCGCGTGACCCACTCGGCCAGGTACGCGTCATTGGCCTTGATGATTTCGGCCACTTTCATCATCAGCGCCTTGCGCTCGGCATCGGGCAGCGCCGCCCATGCGGGCTGTGCAGCGCGCGCCGCGGCGATCGCGTCGGCCACCTGCTGGCGAGTGGAGATCGGCACGTTGCCGAGCGTCTCGCCGGTGGCCGGATTGATCGATGCGAAGGTCTTGTCCGAACCGACGGCCCTGCCGTCGATGGTGTTGAGGTAGGTCTTCATGCGTGTCCTCCAGGGGTTTTTATTGGGCCGGATGTCATTGCCCGGCGATCGCGAAGCGCGCCATCATCACGCCTTCCAACGCCGCGGTCCAGTGCTTCCGCTCCCTCTGAAAAAGATCGCAAATCGCTCGCTGCAGCTTGATTCCGATCATTCCACGCCACCCCCCGTGAGGGCCGATACTGGCCGATTTCGCTTCTTCCGGAGATCGCGTCATGCCCCTCCGGCCAGCGCCAGGCAGGCCACGCCCGCGGCGATCAGCGCGGCGCCGGCCACGCGGCGCCACAACTCGCCTTCGCCGAGCATGCGAACGCCGAGAAACGCGGCGATCAGCATCGACAATTCGCGCGCCGGCGCGACGTGGCTCACCGGCGCGTACTTCATCGCCTGCAGCGCGAGCATGTAGCCGAGCGGCGAGAGCACGCCCACCGCCAGCAGCGTGCGGCCGTGCCGCGCGACCATCGCGCGCGCACGAGCGCCGTGACGCGCGATCCACGGCGCGAGCGCAATTGCCTGGACGACATTGACCAACCAGTAGAACACCACCGGATCGGCGCCGAGCAGCCGCACCGCACGGCCATCGTTGACCGTGTAGGCGGCGAACGTGACGCCGATCGCGGCGCCCCAGGCGATGCCCGGGCCGAGGCGCGCCGCTGCGCCGCGACCCAGCATCCCCCAGCCGCCGGCGATCGTGAAGGTGCCGACGACGATGAGCACCAGCCCCGCCATCGATGCCAACGTCGGAACCTCGCCGAGCCATGCGATTGCACCGATCCACGCCAGCGCCGGACCCACGCCGCGCGCCACCGGATAGACCACCGACAGGTCGCCGGCGGCGTAGCCACGCTGCAGCACCCAGAGGTAGAGTGTGTGCACCGCGGCGCTGGCCAGCACCGCCGCGGCGATCGGCACGTCGAGTGCGAGCAGGTCCTCGCGCAGCAGCGAGAGCACCGGCACCGCGTAGACCAGCGTGGTCACGGCCGTGATGCCCCAGACGAAGATCAGCCCGCCGGCGGCGTCGGCGCGCTTCATCAGCAGGTTCCACCATGCGTGAAGGAACGCGGCGACGGCGATCAGCAGCAGGGCGGACAGCGGCATCGCGCTAGCATAGCCGATTGCAGTCGCGCAGAATCGGCATCGAAACCCGCAAGGAGGCGCCATGCCGTTCGTTCATCGTGAAGGCGCGCGCCTGTACTGGCGCGTCGATGGCCATCCGGACCGTCCGCCGCTGGTGCTGCTCAATTCGCTGGGCGCCGACCATTCGCTGTGGGACCCGGTGATGCCGGGGCTGCTGCGGCGCTTTTGCGTGCTGCGGCTGGACAAGCCGGGCCACGGCGCGTCGGATGCGCGCCCCGGCGAGTACTCGATCGAGCAACTCGGCCGCGACGTGCTGGCCGTGATGGACGCCGCGGGCGTGGCGCGTGCGCACCTGTGCGGCGTGTCGATCGGCGGAATGATCGCGATGTGGCTGGGGGGCAATGCGCCGCAGCGCGTCGATCGGCTGGTGCTGTCGAACACCTCGGCGAAGCTCGCACCCGAAGGGCTCGTCGAGCGCATCCGGCTGATCCGCGAGGGCGGCATCGGCGCGATCGCCGATGCGGTGCTCGGGCGCTTCTTCACCGCGGGCTTCGTCGCGCGCGCCGACGAGCACTACCACAGCGTGCGCACCGTGCTGCTGCAGGTCGACCCGCAAGGCTACCTCGGCTGCTGCGCGGCGCTGCGCGACATGGACCTGCGCCCGCTGCTGGCGCGCATTGCAGCACCGACGCTGGTGATCACCTGCCGCGACGACGCGTCGACGCCGGCGGCGATGGGCGAGGCGATCGTGGCGGCCATTGCCGGCGCGCAACACGTGGAGCTCACCTTCGCGCACATCCCGTTCGTGGAGGCCCCGCAGCGCTTCGTGGAGCTGGCCGGCGGCTTTCTCGAGGCCGGGCACATGGACCGCGGCTGACGCGCACGGCGACGGAGCGGCCTCGGCGTCGCGCCGCATGCGCGCCACATGCGCGCCACGCATGTGCTTGCTGCCGGCGGGCATAAGCCCCCGGCCGGCGCCCGCTCAGGCTACGATTGCACGATGGAACATCTTCTGCCGAAAGACGCGCACGAGTTCGTGAACAACGACCCCGACGCGCTGTTCATCGACTGCCGCAGCGATGCCGAGTATTTCTTCGTCGGCCATGCGCTGGGCTCGATGCACGTGGCGTGGTGCGACGCGCCCGACTGGGACACCAACCCCAACTTCGTCGCCGACGTGAAGAAGCTGGCCGGGCACTCGATGCAGCGCCCGATCGTGCTCATCTGCCGCAGCGGGAAGCGCTCGGTCGAAGCCGGGCACGCGCTGGAGCAGTCCGGCTTCCAGCGCGTATACAACGTGCTTCACGGGTTCGAGGGCGACCTCAACGCCGAACGGCAGCGCGGCAAGCTCAACGGCTGGCGCTACGAGGGCCTGCCCTGGGAGCAGTTCTAGTCGATCGCCCGGGGGCGGCGCTTCAGTGCCCGGCGCCCGCGCCTCAGTGCATCACCAGCGGGTTGTGCATCAGGCCTTCGAAGCGCCGCAGGAAGTCGTCGACCTCTTCTTCCGAGGGTTCGCTCTGGATGAGCTCCTGCACGCCCGAGCGGAAGTGCTTGGCGAGATCGCCGCCGATGAAGATCTCACGACGGCCGAGCTTGTCCATGATCTCGAATCCGCCGACCAAACCTTCCGGGTCCTTGAACTCGACGACGCAGAAGCTCGAACTGTTGTAGATCATGTTCATGGGGCACCTCTCCAGTGCTTCCAAGTTTGAGTCGACCCGCAGCCCTTTCAAGCCGACCGGGCCGGCCAGAGGGCCGCAGCCGATAGGCGGCTGCCCCATGTCTCTTTCACGCCCGAAGCACCTGTCCGGTTGACCGTCGCGGCCTGGGGGCCACTCGGGATTTCCCGTTCCAGGTGTTCGGTTTCATCAGACTCCGTTGCGTCGTCGGGCGCTGTGCGCTGGATCACCATCGCGCACGATTTTTCCCTTGACTGTCGGCCGCAAGCCGCATTCCTTGCATCGAGAGTGTGCGCTTACTTAATTCACGGGTCAGCGCCGCCAGAAAGCCGGCATCAGCACCGCGAAGAAGGTCAGCAGTTCGAGTCGCCCGGCCACCATCGCGAACGCCAGCAGCCACGTCTGGAAGTCCGACAGCACGGCGTAGTTGCCGGACGGTCCGATTACGCCCAGCGCCGGGCCGAGGTTGTTGACGGCGGCGACCACCACCGAGAACGCCGAGACGAAATCGAGCCCCGTGGCCAGCATCACGAAGGTGAGCACGATTTGGGTGGCGCCCCACAGCAGCATGTAGCCCAGCACCGCGAAGATCACCGGGTTCTCCACCACGTTGCCGTTTATGGTGAGCGGCGCGACGGCGCGCGGATGCACCAGCCGGTTGAGCTCGCGGCGCGCCTGCTTGAGCAGCACGACCGTGCGGATCATCTTGATGCCGCCGCCGGTGGAGCCGGCCGACGAACCGACGCAGGCGAGAAACAGCAGCCACAGCGGTACGAATGCCGGCCACGTCGAATAGTCGGCGCTGGTATAGCCGGCCGACGTGCCCAGCGAGACGGTGTTGAAGACCGCATGGCGCAGCGACTCGGCCAGCGTCTGGTAGCTGCCGGCGGCGTACAGGTACAGCGCCACGCCGGCGGCGCTGCCCAGCAGCAGCGCCAGCACCGAACGCACCTCGACGTCGTGCAGGTACACGCGCAGCGAACGTTCGCGAAACGCCACGAAGTGGGTGGCGAAGTTCATCACTGCCACCAGCATGAACACCGAAAGCACCGCCTCGACGGCTGCGGAATCGAAGCTCGCGACGTTGGCGTCGCGCGTAGAGAAGCCGCCCAGTGCCATCGCCGAAAATCCGTGGCAGACCGCGTCGAACCAGTCGAGCCCCGCCCAGCGCAGCGCGCCGATGCACGCAACGGTCAACCCGATGTAGATCAGCCACAGCGCCTTGGCCGTCTGCGTGATGCGCGGCGTGAGCTTGCGCTCCTTCATCGGCCCGGGCATCTCGGCCTTGAACAACTGCATGCCGCCGACGCCCAGCATGGGCAGGATCGCCACCGCCATCACGATGATGCCCATGCCGCCGTACCACTGCATCGCGTGGCGCCACAGGTTGACCGACGGCGGCAGCTGGTCGATGCCGCTGATCACCGTGGCGCCGGTCGTCGTGAGCGCTGCCATGGCTTCGAAGCAGGCGTCGGTGAACGACATTCCGGGCAGCTCGAGCAGGAAGGGCACGGCGCCGGCCAGCGACATCGTCAACCATCCGAGCACCACCAGCAGCGCGCCGTCGCGCGGCTCGAGCTCGCGCTGGTTGCGGCGCGTGGCGAGCCACAGCAGCAGGCCGCCGGCCAGGCAGCCGAAGCCGGAAACGAGGAACGTGGCGTGGCTGCCGTCGCCAACGGCGAGCGACCAGCCCAGGGGCAGCGCGAACGTCGCCGCGAACACCATCAGCATCCCGCCCAGCACACGGGCGATCACCGGCAGGCGGTTCAAGCGGGAATCCGTCGCGTGGCGGTCAGCCGAAATCCCAACGTTCGGGCAGCGGCTCGATGAACCCCATCTTGCGCAGCATGTCGAGCGCGTCGTCCAGGCCGCGGTAGCTGTGGATCGCCGCGCGCAGCTCGCCGACGCTGCGCCGGCCGTCGACCAGCGCCAGCAGCGTGCGCAGCCGCCGCGGGATCGAGGAATCGGTGCAGCGCGCCTCCTCGCGGCCCACGCGCGTCTTGATGAAGACGAGGTCTTCGCGCAGCACGGGCGGCTCGCCGCCCATCGCGAGCCGGTGCACGATCGGGTTCATCGACATCATGGGCGGCATGGTACGCCGTTCGGGCCCGGCCGGAAGCGGGAATTTGCCGCATCGGCCGGCAAGCCGCGCGCGGCTGCCGGCTCAACGCGCCGGTCAGCGATACAGCACTTCGGGCAGCCACATGCCGACGCCGGGGAACATGTACAGCATGAAGATCGCGATGATCTGGATGCCCATGAACGGGAGCATGCCCATGAAGATCTGCCCCAGCGTCACGTGTGGCGGCGCGACGCCCTTCAGGTAGAACGCCGCCATGGCCACCGGCGGCGACAGGAACGCGGTCTGCAGGTTCAGCGCGACCAGCAGGCCGAAGAACAGCGGATCGACGTCGAAGTGCACCAGCAGCGGCACGAAGATCGGCATGAAGATCACGATGATCTCGGTCCACTCGAGCGGCCAGCCGAGCAGGAAGATCACGATCTGCGACAACAGCAAGAACTGGATCTTGGTGAGCCCGAGCGAGAGCACCCAGCGCTCGATCAGTTCCTGGCCGCCGAGCAGCGCGAACGCCGCCGAGAAGATCGACGAGCCGACGAACAGCCAGCACACCATCGCGGACGTCTTGGCGGTGAGGAACACCGAATCCTTCATCACCGTGGCGTTGAACTGCCGGTAGGCGATCGCGAGGATGACGCCCCCGAACGCGCCGAGTGCGGCCGCCTCGCCCGGCGTGGCCAGTCCGAACACGATCGCGCCCAGCACCGCGGCGATCAGCACCGCCAGCGGAATGAACGACGACAGCAGCATGCGGAAGACTTCGAGCCGCGCGAAGCTGAGCATCGCGTAGTAGGCGACCAGCAGCGCGGTGCCGACGCCCGCGAACACCCAGAACCAGGTGGGGATCGCGATGGCGGCTTCGCCTTCGCCGTCGGCGGCGGCTGCTTCGGCATCCCCGGACTGTGCCGGCGCGGCGGCCGGTTCGTCGCCCTCGGCAGGGGGCTCGGCCAGCCCGCCGCCGGCCGCCGCTCCCGCGCCCGCTTCTTCCGCCCCTTCGTCGGCTTCGGGCTCGGCCAGCCCGCCGAAGTCGCTCGGCGCGCTCTGGTACGAGCCGCCCAGCTCCTCCAGGCCTCCGATGTCGTACTCGACCGGCGGCGCGGTGACCGAACGCCAGGCAAGCCCGATCATCAGCGCGACCACCAGCGCGGGCAGCAGCGCGACGAACGTCTCGCGCGTGAGGAACGACATCGACACGCCGGCATTGCGCGGGCCCTTCATCGCGCGCACCAGCGCGGGCAGCGCACGGTCGCCGAAGCGCTCGCGCACGCGCACGCTGGCCGGCTTCAACGGCACCTGGCGCTCGGACTCGGGCAGCGGCGGCATCATCTTCGGCTTGAGCTTGGCCAGCAGGACCACGTAGA
>CAZBTE010000131.1:0-6694 GCA_964494665.1 uncultured Limnobacter sp. | reverse complement strand
CGATCGGCTGGCTGGTGTTCTTCCGCGCGCTGCAGGGCCTGTCCACCGGCGCCGGCATCGTCGTCTCGCGCGCCGTCATCCGCGACCTGTTCTCGCCCGAGGAGGCGCAACGGGTCATGTCGCAGGTGACGATCTACTTCGGCGTCGCGCCCGCGGTCGCTCCGATCATCGGCGGCTTCCTGTTCGTGCACGTCGACTGGCACGGCATCTTCTGGTTCCTGGCGATCGTCGGCGTACTGCTGTGGCTCGGGAACTGGAAGTTCCTGCCTGAAACCCTGCACCCGACGCACCGGCAGCCGTTCGAGTTCCGCCACCTGATGCGCGGCTACTCACAGCTGCTGTCCGATCCGCGCTTCCTGCTGCTGGCGCTCGCCAGCGGCGTGCCGTTCAACGGCATGTTCCTGTACGTGTTGTCGGCGCCCGAGTTCCTCGGCCGCCACCTCGGCCTCGGCCCCACCGAGTTCTTCTGGTTCTTCGGCCTGACGATCGCCGGCATCATGGGCGGCGCCTGGGTGAGCGGCCGGCTGGCGGGGCGCATCTCACCGAGCCGCCAGATCCGCCACGGCTTCGTGATCATGTTCGCGACCGCGCTCGCCAACCTCGTGGCCAACGTCTTCTTCACTGCGCACGCGTGGTGGGCGCTCGTGCCGCTGGCGCTGTTCGCGTTCGGCTGGGCGCTCAACGTTCCGGTGGTCACGCTGATGGTGCTCGACCTGCACCCGCTGCGCCGCGGCATGGCCTCGTCGCTGCAGGCGGTGGTGGGCAGCGCCGCGAACGGGCTGGTCGCGGGCGTCATCGCGCCGATCGTCATGCACTCGACCGTCGCACTGGCGGCCACGTCGCTGGCGATGCTGTGCGTGGGCCTGGCGGCATGGCTGTACCTGCGGCACCGCTGGCCCCAGGCGGTGCGCAGGGTGGCCGACGACGGCGCCGACAGCGCAACCGGCGCCGGGACCGACGCCGAAGCTGCGCGATGAGGCGCGCGCGCTTGCACTACACTTCGGCCCGGCAACTCCGTCGCGCACGACACCACATCGCATGAGCGGGCTCGCATTGATCGTCGGCCTGGGAAACCCGGGCGCCGAGCACGAACACGACCGGCACAACGCCGGCTTCTGGTTCGTCGAGGCGCTCGCGCGCGCGCACGGCGCAACGCTGGCGCGCGAAGGCAAGTTCCACGGCTCGGTCGGCCGCGCGCGCATCGGCGGCACGCAGGTGTTCCTGCTGCTGCCTGCGACCTGGATGAACCGGTCCGGCCAGGCAGTGGCGGCAATGGCGCACTTCTACCGCATCGCGCCGGCGCAGATCCTCGTGGCACACGACGAACTCGACCTGCTGCCGGGGCAGGCGAAGATCAAGCAGGGCGGCGGCCACGCGGGCCACAACGGGCTGAAGGACATCCAGGCGCGCCTTGGCAGCGCCGACTTCTGGCGCCTGCGCATCGGCATCGGACATCCGCGCACCCTGCAGCTGAACCAGGAAGTGGTCGACTTCGTGCTGCACCGGCCCGGCCGCGAGGACCGGGCGGCGATCGACGAAGCGATCGACCGCGCACTCGATTGCCTGCCCGACGCGGTCGCAGGCAATCCCGAGGCCGCGATCATGAAACTGCACACCCGCAAGTAGGGAAACACGGAGCCCACTCGATGCCCGCCAGAATCGTCACTCGCCGCTCGGCCATTCACGGCAACGGCGTGTTCGCAGCCACCGACATCCCGGCCGGCACGCGCCTGATCCAGTACAAGGGAAGGCTGCTGACACAGGCGCGCAGCGACGACCTCTATGCGGGTGGCGCCGACACCGGTCACACGTTCCTCTTCTCCATGAACGACGAATACGTCGTCGATGCCAACCGTGACGGCAACAGTGCGCGCTGGATCAACCACAGTTGCGCGCCGAACTGCGAGGCGGTGGTCGAGGAAGCACCCAACGGCGACCCACGCCGCGATCGCGTGTTCATCGAATCGATCCGCGACATCCGCAAGGGCGAGGAACTCACCTACAACTACGGCATCGTGCTCGACGTGCCGCACACGCCGGCGATGAAGCGGGTCTGGGCCTGCCATTGCGGCGCGCCGCAATGCACCGGCACGATGCTGCAGCCGAAGCGCCGGCGCCGCGCCGACGGTTGAACTCGCCCGATCAGCGCCCGGGATCGGGCAGCGGCTCGCGCATCGTCACCAGTTCCTCGGCGGCCGTCGGGTGCAGCGCGACCGTCGCGTCGAACTGGCGCTTGGTGGCACCCATCTTCACGGCGATCGCGACCGCCTGCACCATCTCGGCCGCATCCGGGCCGCACAGGTGCACACCCACCACACGATCGCTGTCGCGCTCGACCACCAGCTTGACCAGCGCGCGCCGGGCGCGCGCCGACAGCGCATTGCCCAGCGGCCGGAACGTGCTGCGATAGACGTCCACGTTCGGGTAGGCCTGCCTGGCGCGCGCTTCGGTGAGGCCCACGGTGCCGATCTCGGGGGTCGAGAAGACCGCGAACGGCACGGTGTCGTGATCGCAGACCCACGGGTTGTCGCCGAACACGGTGTCGGCGAAGGCATGCCCTTCGCGAATCGCGACCGGCGTCAACTGCAGGCGATCGGTCACGTCGCCCACCGCCCAGACGCCGTCTGCGCTGGTGCGCGAGTCGGGCGTCACGCGGATCGCCCCGCGCTCGTCGAGCGCAACGCCGGCCGCCTGCAACCCCAGGCCATCGACGCTCGGCCTGCGACCCGTGGCGAACATCACGGCATCGACATGAAGGGGCGCACCTGGCGACGTCTCGACGCGCAGCCTGGCGCCGTCGCGCCGGATCGCGGTGATGACGACGTCGTTGCGGATCTCGATGCCTGCTTCGGCCATCCCGTCGCACAGGTGCCGGCGCAGGTCGTCGTCGAACCCGCGCAGGATGCGCCCACCCCTGTACGCCACCGTGATCCGCGTGCCCAGGCGTTGCAGCAGGCACGAGAACTCGGCTGCGATGAACCCGCCGCCGACGATCAGCATGCTCTCCGGCAAGCGGGGCAGGTCGAAGACTTCGTTCGACGTGATTGCCAGTTCCGCGCCCGGGATGTCGGGGCGCACCGGAACGTTGCCGGTGGCGATCAGCACGTGGCGCGCCTGCACCGTCTCGCCGGTGGAAAGGCGTATCGTCCGCGGTCCGTCGAACGCGGCGCGGGCGTCGATGGCACGCACGCCGGCACGTTCGAGCCCTTCTCGATAGACCTGCTCGAGCCGTCCGATCTCCCGGTCCTTGGCTGCCCGCAGCGCCGCCCAGTCGAAACCCGCTTCTCCGATGTCCCAGCCGAAGTCGCGCGCGTTCTCGAACTCGTCGGCGAAGCGGCTGGCCAGCACCAGCAGCTTCTTCGGCACGCAGCCTCGGATCACGCACGTGCCGCCATAGCGATACGCCTCGGCGAGCGCCACCTTCGCCCCGTGTCCGGCAGCCACGCGAGCCGCGCGCACGCCGGCCGAGCCGCCGCCGATCACGAACAGGTCGAATGCTTGCGTCATGGCACGCGGGAACGATCGTGGCGTGAACGGGCCCTAACCGCGCCGCGCCCGGGTGCTCTGCCGCTCGGCCACCACCTCGACGATGCCGTCGGCCTCGTGCTGCTCCAGGCGAACCGTGAAGCCCCACAACCAGGCGAGATGATCGAGCACCGCATCGCACGAGGCCTCGGACAACGGGCGCCGGTCGCGCACGAAATGCCGCAGCGTGAGCGAACGGTCGCCGTGCAGGTCGACGTTCCACACCTGGATGTCGGGTTCACGGTTTCCGAGGTTGTACTGCTCGGCCAGCAGCTGGCGCAGCGTCCGGTAACCGCGCTCGTCGTGAATGGCGTCGATCTTCAGCTTCTCGCGGCTGTCATCGTCCAGTACCGCAAAGAAGCGGAACTCGCGCATCAGCCGAGGCGACAGGTACTGCGCGATGAAGCTCTCGTCCTTGAAGTTGCGCATCGCGAAATCGAAGGTCTCGCGCCAGTCGGAGCCTGCGATCTCGGGGAACCACTGGCGGTCCTCGTCGGTCGGGTGCTCGCAGATGCGGCGGATGTCGCGCCACATCGCGAAGCCCAGCGCATAGGGGTTCACGCCCGAGTAGTGCGGGCTGTTGTACGGCGGCTGGTACACCACGTTGGTGTGTGACTGCAGGAACTCGAGCATGAAGCCGTCCGACAGCAGCCCGTCGTCGTACATCGTGTTGAGCAGCGTGTAGTGCCAGAAAGTTGCCCAGCCCTCGTTCATCACCTGGGTCTGGCGCTGCGGATAGAAGTACTGCCCGATCTTGCGGATGATGCGCACCACCTCGCGCTGCCACGGCTCGAGCAGCGGCGCGTGCTTCTCGATGAAGTAGAGGAGGTTCTCCTCGGGCTCCTCGGGCCAGCGCTTCTCGCTGCGCTCCTCCGTCTTCTCGAGCACCGGCGGCAGCGTGCGCCAGAGGTCGTTGACCTGCGCCTGCAGGTACTCCTCGCGGTCCTTCTGGCGCATGCGCTCCTTCTCGAGCGACAGGCGCGGCGCACGCTGGTAGCGGTCGACGCCGAGGTTGACCAGCGCGTGGCAGGCGTCGATCAGCTGCTCGACCGCCGTCTCGCCGTGGCGCTCTTCGCATTCGGCGATGTAGTTGCGCGCGAAAACCAGGTAGTCGATGATCGCGTCGGCGCTGGTCCACTGCCGGAACAGGTGGTTGCCCTTGAAGAACGAGTTGTGACCGTAGGCCGCGTGCGCGATCACCAGCGCCTGCATCGGCAGCGTGTTCTCCTCCATCAGGTAGGCGATGCAGGGGTTGGAGTTGATGACGATCTCGTAGGCCAGCCCCATCTGGCCGCGCCGGTATCGGTTCTCGGTGGCGAGGAAGTGCTTTCCGAACGACCAGTGGTGGTAGTAGACCGGCATGCCGCTGGATGCGTAGGCGTCCATCATCTGCTCGGCGCTGATGATCTCGACCATGTGCGGGTAGACGTCGAGCCCGTAGCGCTGCGCGGTGGCGGCGATCGCCGCGTCGTAGCGCTCGATCGCCTCGAAGCTCCACTCCGAGCTGTCGGGCAGGCGCGCGGCAACGTCCTCGGCGTTCATGACGCCCGCGCCTGGCCTTCGCGCTTGCGGAACAGCTCCCGGAAAACCGGGTAGATGTCGGCCACCGTGCCGATGCGCTGCATCGCGAACCGGTCGGGCTGCGCAGCCTGCACCTTGTCGTACTCGCGCCAGAGGTTCTGCGGCCCGCCCTGCGTGATCTCGATGTAGGCGAAGTACTGGCACAGCGGCAGGATCGACTCCTCGATCAGCTTGCGGCAAAGCGGCGAATCGTCGTTCCAGTTGTCGCCGTCGGAGGCCTGCGCGACGTAGATGTTCCACCCGCCCGCCAGGTAGCGCTCGCCGATGATGGATCGCGTGAGCTCGAGCGCGCTCGAAACCACCGTTCCGCCGGTTTCGCGCGAGCCGAAGAATTCGGCTTCGTCGACTTCGCTGGCCACCGTGTGGTGGCGGATGAACACCACGTCGATGCGCTCGTAGTTGCGATCCAGGAACAGGTAGAGCAGCATGAAGAAGCGCTTGGCGATGCTCTTGCGCTCCTCGTCCATCGAACCCGACACGTCCATCACGCAGAACATCACGGCCTGCGTGGTCGGCTCGGGAACCCGCACGCGGTGCCGGTAGCGCAGGTCGAACGTGTCGATGAACGGGATCGCGCCGATCCTCGCCCTCAGGCGTTCGATTTCCTCGCGCAGTCTCGTCACCTCGGGATCGTCGTCACGCCTGCCGAGCAGCAGCCGCTCGAGCTCGCCCTCGAGCTCGTCCAGCCTGCGTTCGTACGGTCCGCCGATGGCGATGCGCCGGCCCGCGGCGCCACGCATCGTGCGCGGCAGGCTGATGTTCGTCGGCACGCCGCTCTGCGTGTAGCCGGCGCGTACCCGTTTGGTCTGCTCGATGCGCGCGAGTTCTCGCTTGACGAGGTTCGGCAGCGCCAGTTCGTCGAAGAAGATGTCGAGGAACTCCTCGCGGGTGAGCGTGATCGCGAAGTCGTCGATCCCCTCGCCCTCGTTGCTCGCCTGGCCCGAGCCGCGGCCGCCGCCGCCCTCCTCGGGCCGGTCGATCTCGTCACCGGCGCCGAAGCGGTCGTTGCCCGGATGCACGTACTCGCGCACGCCCCCGCGTCCGTGCGCGAATTGCGGCTCGGCGATGTCGCGCCCGGAGATGCCGATCTTCTCGCCGTTCTCCAGGTCGCGCACGCCGCGCTTCGAAACGGCATCGGAGACCGCCTTGCGAATCTGCGCCTTGAAGCGCCGTATGAAGCGACTGCGGTTGACCGAGCTGCGGTTGTGGCTGTCGAAACGACGGTCGACGATGCGCAGCATCACGGCCTCACGACGACTTCCTCACCCGCAGATACCACTCGCACAGCAGCCGCACCTGCTTCTCCGTGTAGCCCCGTGCGATCATGCGGTTGACGAAATCCATGTGCTTCTGCTGGTCCTCGGCACTGGCCTTCGCGTTGAACGAGATGACCGGGAGCAGCTCCTCGGTGTTCGAGAACATCTTCTTCTCGATCACCGAGCGCAGCTTCTCGTAGCTGGTCCACGACGGGCTCTTGCCGTCCTGCGCCGCGCGTGCGCGCAGCACGAAGTTGACCACCTCGTTGCGGAAGTCTTTCGGGTTGGAGATCCCGGCCGGCTTCTCGATCTTCTCGAGCTCGGCGTTCAGC
>CAZBTE010000130.1:0-6722 GCA_964494665.1 uncultured Limnobacter sp. | reverse complement strand
CGACAGCACCGACGCGCCGCTCAGCGCGAGCGGCTCGACTCCGTCGTCGTTCACGCGCACGCGGCAGTAGTCGACGCGCCCGATCGCGGACACGATCTTGCGGGCCACCGGCGCGCGAAGCCGCCGGTAAGGCCAGTGCGCAGGACGCCCGCCGCGCAACCGGATCGCGCGGCCCGCGAAGAAGTCGTACGCGCACAGGCACGAGACGGGATTGCCCGGCAGCAGGAACACCAGCGTCGAACCGATGCGGCCGACCGCGGCGGGGCTGGACGGGCGCATCGCGACGCCGTGAAACGCGAGTTCGCCGAGTTCGGCGAGCAGCCGCGGCGCATGGTCCTCGCTACCCACGCTCGAGCCGCCCGACACCAGCACCACGTCGGCGCCGTCGGCGGCGATCGCTTCGCGGATCGATGCCGGATCGTCTCCGGTGCGGTTGTGCGCCTGCAGCACGCCGCCGTCGCGCTCGAGCAGTGCCAACAGCATCGCGGAGTTGGCATCGTAGATGTCGTACGGTGCGCGCGGCTTGCCCGGAGCGACCACCTCTGCGCCGGTGACGACGACGCGCACCCGCGGTTGGCGCACGACCTGCGCCTCGGCCTGGCCGAGCGACGCGAGCACGCCGAGGTCCTGCGGGCGCAAGCGTCGCCCGGCGGCGAGCACCTGCGAACCGCGGCGGATGTCCTCGCCGGTGCGCCCGATGTGCCGGCCGGGGCCGAACGCCATCGACACCTCGATGCCGTGCGGCATCTCGAGCACGTATTCGGCCGGCACGACCGCATCGGCGCCTTCCGGGACCGGCGCGCCGGTCATGATGCGCACGGCCTGGCCGGGCTGCACCGTGCCCTCGAACGGGCGTCCGGGCAGCGCGCGGCCGATCACCTCGAACGCGAGCAGGTTGTACTCGCTCGCTCCGACGGTTTCGTCGCCGCGCAGCGCGTAACCGTCCATCGCGGCGCGATCGAACGCAGGCACGTCGAGGGCGGAGATCGCGTCGTCGGCCAGCACGCGACCCGCCGCCTGCTCGACGGCGATACCTTCGGCGCCCAGGCGCGTGGCGTGTTGCGCGATCCACTCCCACACGGCGCCCACCTCGGCGCGCCGGGTGAAGCCGCGCATGCGTACGTCGCGGGGCATCACCGTCCTGTTCCCGTCACCGCGTTTCTCGCCAAACCGTACAAGCCCCAGAGCAACAGCATCGGCAGCACCAGCGTCTGCAGCAGGAATACCACGATCAGGATGATCATGTGCTCGATCGCCTGTTCGGCAGCTTCCTTCAGGGCGACGAAGCGCTCCCTGGGATCGGCGTTCTGCGACAGCCATCCCTTCATGCGGTCGATCAGGCCCGCGTCGGCTGCATTCGGCTCGATCGCCGGGGCGAGCTGGGCGGTGCGGCCCGACGCGGTGTCGATGACCTGCTGGCTGGCCGCGTAGTTGCCGGACAGGAAGCGCTCGAACAGCCAGTCCGAGCCGAGCGTGGTCAGCGGAATGGCGAAGCGCACCAGCAGCAGCACGACGACGGCGCCGGTGAGCCACGACGGCGGTGCACGCCCGCGCAGCTGCAGCCACGCGAACACGGCCAGCGTGCCGGTCATCAGCAGCGACACCGCCCACCAGCCGCCGATGCCGAGCAGCATCTTCTGGATGCCGAACGAGATGCTGGCGGCCAGCATCAGGTTCGAGAAGATCTCGACCATGTCGTTGACCGGGTCCAGCACCTGTCCCGGCGCGACCGTCACGCCGACGCCCAGCGGTTGAGCGGAGAGCTCGGTGCCCTGTGCCACCGAGATCGCGGCGTTCAGGGCGCGCGCGGTGGCGAAGCTCGCCAGCGCGCGCTTCAGGCCCGCGTCGACGCGCTCGCCGGCGGGCGTGTCGAGCGGCACGAACCACGCGCACGCGACGATGGCCGCGACGACCAGCGCGAAGAGCACCGCGCGCGCACGGGGCATGGCGGTTCTCACGCGCGGCCGCAGCGACGGCGGACGGTTTGGCGCCGCGATCCGGCGCGATCGGCACCGGCCGGCGGCAGGATGCGCGCGCGTGCCGCGCGCGGTGCGAAGAAGATCAGGACGGCTGCGTACTGCCGCTGCCCAGGCGTGCCGCCTCGTCGAGCACGTAGCGCAGGCATTCCTCGATGCCGGCGGACGACAGCGTCTCGCCCGGGTGCGGCGTCAGCGCGAGAAAGGTCGTGCCGCCGTCGCGCCGGGTGTCGCAGGTCGCGATCTTCGCGCATTCGCCGGTCGGGCACGACCACCAACTCTGCATCTTGCATGCACATACCGCGTCGTAGACTTCGGGCGCTGCGTCGTCGATGCGCACCAGCATCTCGTCGCCTCGCCTCTCGATCGTAAAGCTCATGTCTCCCCCTTTCGATCGAATGATCGGCAGCGCACGCCACACCGCTGCGTCGTCATTGCACTGTAATACGGTGGCCCGCGCTGTCAATGGCCGATGTCCGCGCGTCGAAGCGGTGATACGCTTGCCACGAACCAGCCCGGAGGCCCAGATCCATGTACGACCGAATCCTCGTCGCCGTCGACGGCAGCCCCACGTCCGAGCGCGCATTGGCCGAGGCGGCCGGTCTGGCCCGGCTGTGCGCAGCCACCCTGCGCCTGGTCCACGTGATCGACCCGCTGGCGCACATCACCGGTTTCGAGCGCCCCGACCTCTATCTGCGCGACATCCAGCCGGCGATCCGCAGGAACGGTGAAGCCGTGCTGGAAAAAGCGCGCGCCAGCGTCGCCGACCACCACGTGAAGGTCGAGACCGTGCTGGCCGAAAGCGAGGGCGAGCGCGTGTCCGACGTCATCATCGAACAGGCGCGCGCGTGGCCGGCCGATCTGCTGGTGCTGGGCACGCACGGGCGCCGCGGTGTCGACCGCATGCTGATGGGCAGCGACGCCGAACAGGTGGCGCGCCGCGCCCCGGTGCCGATATTGCTGGTGCGGCTGGAATGACGCCTACGCGCGCTCGCCCGAGATGTAGTGCTGCAGCTGCTCGATGACGAACTGCTGCTCGGAGATGATGTCCTTGACCAGGTCGCCGATGGATACCAGCCCCACCAGCCTGCCGTCGTCGAGCACCGGCAGGTGACGCAGCCGGTGCTGGGTCATCAGCGCCATGCAGTTCTCGTTCGATTCGCCGGGGCTCACGTACATGACCGGCGAAGTCATCAGGTCGCTGATGCGGGTTTCGTGCGAGTGGCGATCCATCAGCACGCCTTTGCGCGCGTAGTCGCGCTCGGTGACGATGCCGACGATGCGCTCGCCGTCGAGCACCACCAGCGCGCCGATGTTGTGGCGCGCCATCATCTCGAGCGCCTGGCGCACCGTTGCGGTGGGCGCGATGTAGTGGACGACCGGGTTGGCCTTGGCTTGAAGAATGCTTGCGACGGTTCTCATGGCTGTGCTCCCCGGGGCGCGGCCGCGATCGAACCTGCGGGCGGGCGCTGTAATGCCCCGTCGATCCTCCATTGCACCACAATCCGGCGACGCGGCAAGCGCGCATGAACTGGATCTTCCTCGGCATCGTCCTGGTCGCCTTCGCGACCGCCGCGTGGCGGCAGGTCGGGTTCGTGCAGGCGGAGGGCGTGTCCTCGCCGATGGAGGCGCTGTCGAGCGGCATGATCGCGTCGGCGGGCGGGGCGGTGGAGCTCGCGATCGGCCTGGTCGGCGTGATGACGCTGTTCCTCGGGCTGATGAAGGTGGCCGAGGCGGGCGGCATGCTGCGCATCATCGCCCGGCTGATCCGGCCGCTGATGACGCGGCTCTTTCCCCAGGTGCCGGCCGATCATCCGGCGATGGGCGCGATGATCCTGAACCTGTCGGCCAATGCGCTGGGGCTGGGCAACGCGGCAACGCCGTTCGGCATCCGCGCGATGCAGGAGCTCGACCGGCTCAATCCGCGACCGGGCACCGCCACCGACCCGATGGCGCTGTTCCTCGCGATCAACACGTCGAGCATCACGCTGCTGCCCACCGGCGTGATCGCACTGCGTGCGGCCGCCGGCTCGGCAGACCCGGCCGGCATCCTGCCGACCACGCTGTTCGCGTCGATCTGCGGGACGATCGCCGCGATCGCGGCGGCGCTGTGGCTGGCGCGCTGGTTCCCGGCGCGAGAGGCCGATGCCGTGGCACGCGATGGCGCCGTGTCCGGCGGCGAGCGGCCCTGGCTGCACGACGACGCGCGGCGCGAAGCGCTGCCGCCGGACCCCGGCAGCTATCCGGCGTGGGTGTCGGTGCTGGCGCTGGCGGCGATCGTCGCGCTGATACCGGCCACGATCGTATGGGGTCGGGTGGTCTCCCCGTGGATCGTGCCCGGCCTGATGGCGGGCTTCCTGCTGTTCGGCGCGCTGCGCGGGGTGCGCATCTACGAGGTGTTCGTCGACGGCGCCAAGGAAGGATTCCAGGTCGCGCTGCGAATCATCCCGTACCTGGTGGCGATCCTGGTGGCGGTGGGCATGCTGCGCGCCAGTGGCGCGCTCGAAGCGATGGTCGTGGCGCTCGGCGGCTTCACGTCGAAGGTCGGCCTGCCCGCCGAGGCGCTGCCGATGGCGCTGCTGCGGTCGCTGTCGGGTTCGGGCGCCTACGGGGTGATGGCGTCGATCATCAACGATCCGGCCATCGGGCCCGACAGCTACGTCGGCTATCTGGTGAGCACGCTGCAGGGCTCGTCGGAAACCACGTTCTACGTGCTGGCCGTGTACTTCGGCGCGGTGCAGGTGCGTCGCGTGCGGCACACGGTGGCGGCTGCGCTGATCGCCGATCTGGTCGCGGTGATCGCGGCCGTGGCAATCTGCAGTTATCTGTTTGCCTGACACCGATCGGAGCGCAAAGACCATGGCGACTCAGGAACAGGTCACCGAGCGGCTGACGCGTCGCGTCATCCTCGGGATCCTGCTGGGCGGGCTGCTGCTGCTGTCCTTCGTGGTGCTGCGCCCGTTCCTGGTGCCGGTGGCGTGGGCGGTGATCCTCGTCTACACGACCTGGCCGCTGCACGTTCGCATCAGGCGCCTGCTGCGCGGCCGCGCGACGCTGGCTGCGCTGGTGATGACGCTGCTGCTCGCGGTCGCGTTCGTCGCGCCGGTGGTGTGGCTCGCGCTGATGCTGCGCACCGAGCTGGCGGCAGCCTATGCCGAAGTGGGCGAACTGCTCACCAGCGGTCCGTTCGAGTTGCCCGATTTCCTCACCGGCATTCCGCTGGTGGGCGACTGGCTGCGCCAGCTGGTCGACGAAGTGGCGCGCGATCCGGCTGCGCTGCGCGCGCAGCTTCCGGGCTGGGTCGAGAAGCGCGCCTCCGACGTGCTCGAGATCCTCGGCGGCGTCGGCCGCAACGCGGTGAAGCTCGGCTTCGCGATGTTCAGCGCGTACTTCATCTACCGGCACGGCGAGAGCCTGCTCGAGCAGGCCCGCTTCGTGCTGCATCGCTTCATCGGCGCGCGCGTGCAACCCTACCTGGAGGCGGTCGGCGGCATGACGACGGCGGTGGTGTGGGGCCTGGTGTTCACCGCATTGGCCCAGGGCGTCGTCGCGGGGGTGGGCTACTGGTGGTTCGGGCTCGAGGCGCCGGTGCTGCTGGGCGCGATCACCGCCGCGATCGCGCTGATCCCGTTCGGCACGCCGTTCGCGTGGGGCTCGATCGGCGCGTGGTTGCTGATGAAGGGCGAGACCTTCAACGGCATCGGCCTGCTGCTGTGGGGCACGCTGGTGGTGAGCTGGGTCGACAACCTGGTGCGCCCGCTGGTGATCAGCAGCGCCACGCGGATCTCGTTCCTGCTGGTGCTGTTCGGCGTGCTCGGCGGCCTGGCCGCGTTCGGCCTGATCGGCCTGTTCATCGGTCCGGTGATCCTGTCGGTGCTGATGGCGGTGTGGCGCGAATGGCTCGAGGAGGAGGGCAGGGAGATCCGGTAGCGCAAGTCGATCGGGTACACTCGCTCGCGCGCGCCGCCTCGTGAAGAGGTGGCGCGCATCCGCTGGGGGTGCCGCGTCGCAGATCCGTCTGTGGCGCAGCTGAGACCAAACCCTTCGAACCTGATCGGGGTAATGCCCGCGCAGGGAAGCCGCCATGACGACGATCGCCCGCAATACCGCCCTCATTCCGCTTCCGGCCGCCGAACGCCTGTTCGGCTGGCGTGACCACGCTGCGCTGTGGCTGAGCCTCGGCGTCGGCCTGCTGGTGATGCAGGTGGGCTCCTACCTGGTACCGGCGCTCGGCACGCAGGCCGCGCTGGCCGCGATCCTCGGCGGTTCGCTGATCGGCGCCGGCCTGCTCGCGTGGACCGCGAAGATCGGCTGCGACAGCGGCCTGTCCAGCGCCGGCCTGATGCACGCGGCCTACGGCAGCAGCTTCGCGCGGCTGCCGGTGCTGCTGAACATCGTGCAGCTGATCGGCTGGACCACCTTCGAGATGGTGGTGATGCGCGACGGCGTGATGGCGATCGGCCGCCAGGCGGGAGCGGCACTGCCCATGGTGGCGGTCACGTTCGCGTTCGGCGCGCTGCTGATCGTGCTGCTGATGGGCTCGATGGTCGGGCTGGTGCGCAAGTTCATCGGCCGCTTCGGCCTGCCGTTGGTGATCCTGTCGCTGGCGTGGCTGTCGTGGCAGTTCCTCGGCAAGGCGCAGGCAGCGGGCTGGAGCGCGCTGTGGAACCGCCCCGGCGACGGCGGCATGAGCACGCTGTCGGCGCTCGACCTGGTGATCGCGATGCCGATCTCGTGGCTGCCGCT
>CAZBTE010000129.1:0-6750 GCA_964494665.1 uncultured Limnobacter sp. | reverse complement strand
CCAGTCACTGGCGCTCGAGGCCGACGCGCGCCACCTGATGGCCGACGTCTGGACGACCGCCGGCGTGATCGTGGGCGTCGCGCTGGCCAGCCTCACGGGCTGGAACGTGCTCGATCCGCTGATCGCGGCAGCGGTGGCGCTGAACATCCTGCGCCAGGGCTGGCAGCTGATGCAGCGCTCGGTCGACGGACTGATGGATCGCGCGCTCTCAGACGACGAAATCGCGCGCATCGAAGCGGTGCTCGAGTCGTTCGAGCCTCGAGGCTGCACGTTCGAGCAGCTGCGCACGCGCGCCTCCGGCGCCACGCGCTTCGCACACGTGGTGTTGCGCGTACCCGGCAGCTGGAGCGTGGCGCAAGCGCACGAACTGGCCGACGCGGTCGAAGAGGCTGCCGAGCGCGCCGCCGGTGTCGTCCTGACCACGCACGTCGAGCCTCGTTGACGGAGTCCGCCGGTCAACGCCAGCCCAGGTGCCGCATCGGAAGGGCCGGACCGGCCGCCGCCAGGGCCGCCGGCGCCGGGGCGGCATCCCGCAGCGGCGCGTGCACTGCGGCCGCGGCCAGCGCCAGCGCGATGTCGAGCGCCCAGATCCAGTCATAGTGGCCGGTCGCGTCGAAAGCCGCGCCGCCCAGCCACACGCCCAGGAAACTGCCGACCTGGTGGAACAGCATCGCCAGGCCGAGCAGCGTGGCCAGGTTGCCGGGGCCGTACAGGCGCACCAGCAGGCCGGCCGTGGGAGGCAGCGTGGCCATGTAGCTGGCGCCCATCCACAACGCGAACAGCAACATCACCTCGGGCGTCTTCGGCGCCAGCACGAACAGCAGCACGCCGACGGCGCGCGCGGTGTACAGCGTCATCAGCATGTGCGGCATCGAGCGGGTCTGCGTAAGCATTCCCGACACGATGCTGCCGGCGATGTTGCAGGCGCCGACGATCGCGAGCCATGCACCGGCGAGCGCGGCCGGCATGCCGCAGGCATCGATGACGCCGGGCATGTGCGTGGTGAGGAAGCTCACGTGGAAGCCGCAGGCGAAGAAGCCGGCGACCACCAGCCAATAGCGCCGGTCGCGCAACGCCGCGCGGCGGACCGCTGCGCCGGCACCGGCGGGCGAGGAAACGGGCACGGGGCCGCCCTTCGGGCGCCGCGCGCGAAACGCCGCGGCCAGCGGCATGGTCGCGAGGGTGAGCGCCGCCATCAGCAGCAACGCGTTCATCCACCCGGCCGCGGCGATCGCGGACTGGGCGAGGGGCGCAATCGTCAACTGGCCGGCCGAACCGCCGGCGCTGACGATTCCCAGTGCGAGGCCGCGACGCTCGGGTGCGACCCGTTCGCCAACCGCTCCCATGAGCATCGGTGCGCCGCCGGCCGCGGCGCCCGCCACGCCGGCGAGCGCCACGACTACCGGAAAGGCCGCACCGGAAGGCGCCAGCACGATTGCCAGGTTGCCGAGCGCGAACAACGCCGCGCCGATCGCCGTCACGCGCGCCACGCCATAACGCCCCGCCAACACGCCGCACACCGGCTGCATCAGTCCCGTGGCCAGTTGCCCGGCAGCCACCGCCAGGCTCAGCGTGCCGAGCCCGATCGCGGTGGCGGTGTTCATCGGCGACAGGAACAGGCCGAACGACGTTCGCTGCCCGAGGACGACTGCCAGCAGCACGGCAGCCGGCAGCGCGAAGGCGCCCACGCCGCCGCCGAAGCAGCGCCGGAACCACGAGCCGGTGCGTTGCATGACGTGCTCCGTCGCCGCCATGCGCTCAGCACGGCCTCGCGGGGGGCGCGAGCTCGAGCGTTGCCACCAGCAGCCGTGCGTCGTCCGGATCGGCGCGCAGGCGTCCACCTCGGCCCGATATCAACGCGCGCATCGGCTCGTTGTCGGCCATCACGCTGCCCTCGAGCCGCTGCAGCCCGGCCCGAAGTGCACTGTCGGCCAGCACCGTCAACAGGCGCGCGCCCAGTCCCTGGCCCTGCCAGCCGTCGGCGACCGCGATCGCAAAATCGGCCACGTGCATTTCGCCGGGCTCGCTGCGGCGCACGTAGCGCGCTTCGGCCACCTGACGCTCGTTGCCGTCGTCGTCGAAGGTTTCCGCCAGCAGCGCCAGGTGCCACCTGTAATCGACCTGCGTGAGGTAGGCGAGCGCGGCGTCGGAAAGCTCGCTGAGCGCCGAATGGAACCGCCGGTAGCGGCTGGTCGGCGAGAGCTCGCGCACGAAGCGCTGCTGTAGCGCATCGTCCTGCGGCAGCACCGGCCGCACCAGCGCGTAGCGGCCGTCGGCCAGCATCACGCGATCGATGAGCGCCGCCGGGTAACGGTGGATGCGAAACGGCGCCAGACCCTGTTCCGTTGCCTGTCCCATTGCCATGCTCCCAGGCAGCCGCGAACGCGGCCGCGTTGCTCGAAACGTTGTCGGACAAACCCGCCTCAGGCGGCCCTGCGCCAGCGCCGCGCGGCGTGGCGCGGCCGCTGTGCGGCCACGAAGCCGGCAATCAGCGCGTTCACCAGGCGCGGATGCGTCACCGGCCCCATGTGCCCGGCGCCCGGCAGCGTGTAGCGCGCCATCTGCGGCAGCGCATCTGCGAGCAGCTCGCCGATGCGCTGCGGAGGATTGCGGGTCAGAGCGCCGCCCAGCCACATCACCGGCATCGGCAGGCGGGCGATCGCGGCGAGCGGCACGCGCTCGGCCGACAGGCAGTCGAAGTTCGACAGCACGCCGGGCATGCGCGCGATCACGCCCTGCTGCTGGCGCGGGCCGAGCGATGCCCAGGCGCCCGCACCCGACCAGTAGTCGACGAAGTGACGGGCGGCGCGCAGCGCTGCGCCATCGGCGTGATCGGCCGCGAGGCCGCTCGCCACGGCGCGGATCTCGTTCCACGCCTGCGCGCTGCGCTCGGCGCCCGCGCCCGCGCCGCGCGCATCGTCGCGCAGCAGCCAGAAAGGCACCGGCTCGTACAGCACGAGGCTGGTCACGGCGTCCGGATCGCGCAGTGCCGCCAGCAGCGCGACCGCAGCGCCGTACGAATGGCCGATCAGGTGCACCGGCGCACCGGCCGCAGCGATCGCGCCCTGTGCGATCGATACGTCTTCGTCGAGGCTGGTGCGACTCGCGATGCCGCTGAAGTCGGGCGCATGCACGAAGTGCCCCGCGCCGAGTTCGCCAGCCAGCGCGCGCCACTGCCGGCCCGAGCCGGCCGACGGATGCAGGCAGACTACGGCGCTCGTCGCGGCGCGCTCGGCATGCAGCGCCGTTACGCGCGGCTGCTTCCGGGTCATGTCCATGGTGCTCGCTCCTTTCGTTCGGGGGTCGGATCGCTTTCGGGCCGCATCGAACAGGTGGTGCGGCACGAAGCGCAGTCTGGGAGCGCGGGGTATTCGCAGGATTTCGGCGGCGAAACGTCGTGTTGCCGGTTTGTATGGATCGACGAACACGGTGGCGCACCGGCACGCAGCGCCGCTATACTCGGTCGCACATGCCGGCGCCGTTAAGATCGATCGCCGGCGAGGGTTTGCGCACGTGGCTGAATTCGGACGTGTTCTGGTCGTCGACGACGACGCCGTGGTGCGCGAGATGCTCACCGAGTACCTCGCGTCGCATGGCTATGCGGTCAGCGCCGCCGACAGCGGAGCGGCGATGCGCGCCGCGATCGAGGGCGCGCCGCCCGACGTGATCCTTCTCGACCTGCAGCTTCCCGGCGAAGACGGCCTCACACTGGCGCGCTACCTGCGCGAGCGCTACGACGTCGGCATCATCATGGTCACCGGCGCCACCGATCCGGTCGACCGCGTGATCGGGCTCGAGGTCGGCGCCGACGACTACATCGGCAAGCCGTTCGATCCGCGCGAGTTGCGCGCCCGCCTCAAGAGCGTGATGCGCCGCATGCAGGCACGGCCGGCGGCCGATACCGCGAGCGGCACGAAGGCGGGCACAGCAGCCGATCCGTGCCGGGTCGCGCTGGCCGGATGTACGCTCGACATCGGATCGCATCGGCTGTTCGACCGCGACGGCGGCGAGATCCCGATCACCACGATGGAGTTCGACCTGCTGCGGGTGTTCGCCGCGCATCCCAACCAGGTACTGTCGCGCGACCGCCTGCTCACGCTCACGCGCAATCGCGAGTGGGAGCCGTTCGACCGCTCGATCGACATCCGCATCGCCCGGCTGCGGCGCAAGATCGAACCCGACCCCGAGAATCCGCAGGCGATCCGCACGGTGCGCGGCGTCGGCTACATGTACGTGCCGCCCGCTCCTTTGTAACCGGCTTGTTTCGATGGTTTCGGCCGCGTAACGATCGGCCCGGCGCGGCCGCTTCGCACCTAGACTGGACGCTCCTGCGCTGCCCTTGCCGGAGCCGCCATGACGCGATCGCCGCCGCTGCTCGACGATATCTTCGTCAGCGAAGCCCTGCCTGTGCTGGTCGTGGGCGACAACATCGAAGACTGCAATGCCGCCGCCGGCGCGCTGTTCGGAGCGGACGAAACGCTGCTGTGCCGGATGCCGCTGGATCGCCTGCTGCCGGTACTGCAGCCCGACGGCAGCGGTTCGCTGGAGGCCTGGCGCCAACGGGCCAAAGCGGCGCGCCACGGGCTCTGCCAGTGGTTCCTGTGGCAGTTCGTGCGCACCGACGGCGCACTGGTCGACACACTGGTGCACCTGGAAGCCGGCCCTGGGCGGGGCGCGGTGCGCGCGAGCCTGCGCGACCTGACGCGCTTTCGCGGCGTCGAGTGGTCGCACATGCAGCAGGCGCTCGCCGGCGCCGGCGCGATCGTCTTCGCCAAGGATCTCGCGGGCCGCTACCTGTTCGCGAACCGGCAGTTCGCGCGGATCACCGGGACGCGGCTCGAAGACCTGGTCGGCCGCCGCGATGCGGAGGTGCTGCCGCCCGCGATGGCCGAGGAGTGCCGGCGCAACGACGCGCAGGTGCTGGCCGAACGGCGACCGATGGACTTCGAGGAGCACGGCGAACTCGACGGCGAACCGCGCACCTACCTCGCCTTGAAGTTTCCGCTCCTGCGTGCCGACGGCAGCGCCTACGGCATGTGGGGGATCGCCGCCGACATCAGCGCGCGCAAGCGCGCCGAGCAGGCGCAGCTGAACGCAGCGCTGGCAGTGTCGCAGGCCGACGGCGAAGGCATGGTGCAGGGCCTGACGCGCTACCTGGCAACGATCCTGAAGGCCGACCTGGCGCTGATCGGCGTCATCGAGGGGGAAGGCGAGGCCAGCACGGTGCGCACGATCGCCTGCTCGAGCTACGACGGCAGCAGCGGCGAAAGCGTGTATGTCGACAACTTCAGGTACCGGCTCGAAGCGACGCCGTGCCGCACCGCGGTCGAAGGCTTCCGGCTGTATCCGCGCAGGGTTGCCGAGATCTTCCCCGGCTCGCCGTCGCTCGCCAAGTCGGGCATCGAGTCGTACGCCGGCTATCCGCTGCGAAGCTCGGATGGCCGGCTGCTGGGCGTGATCGCCGTATTGTCGCGCGCGCCGATGGACGACGAGGCGCTGATCGAGTCGGTGCTGCGGATCTTCGCGGGGCGCGCCGCCGACGAGATCGAGCGCCGGCGCGCCGAGGACGCGTTGCGCACCAGCGAGGAGCAGTACCGTTCGATCTTCAACGCCTCCGTGGACGGACTGCTGCTGTGGAACTCGGCCGGCCTGGTGGTCGATGTCAACGAGGCGTTCCAGAGGATGCACGGCTTCGGTGCCGAGGAGACCCTCGGCCTCAGCTGCGCGCCCTTCGTCCCGCCCGAGGGCCACGCCGAGTGCAAACGCAGCGTGGAGGCAGCGCTCGCCGGCAACCAGCTGAGCTGCAAGGCAGTCGCCTGCCGCAAGGACGGCTCGCGGTTCGACGTCGAAGTTCACCTGGTGCCGATGCAGTACCGCAACGAGCCGCACGTGCTGGCGATCGTGCGCGACCTCACCGAGCGCAGCCGCGAGGAGGCCCGGCGCGAACAGCTCGAGGCACAGCTGCGGCAGGCCCAGAAGATGGAGGCGATCGGCCACCTGACGGGTGGCATCGCGCACGACTTCAACAACCTGCTGGCCTCGATCATGGGCTACGTCGTGCTGGCCGCAGAGCGCCAGGAGGAACTGGGCGACGCCAGGACCGGGCGCTACCTCGAGCAGGCCATGCTGTCGTGCGAGCGGGCCCGCGACCTGATCCGCCAGATGCTCACCTTCAGCCGCGGACAACGGGGCGAATCGCGCCCGCTGCTGCTCGGCGCGGCCGTGCGCGACGCGGTACGCCTGGTGCGCGCGTCGTTCCCGTCGACGCTGGTGATCGAAGTCGACCTCGATGCCGACCTGCCGGCGGTGCTGATCGACCCGGTGCAGCTCGAGCAGGTGCTGCTGAACCTGTGCATCAACGCGCGCGACGCGATGCGCGCCAACGGGACGGTGCGGGTGGCCACCGGCTGGCGACGCGGCTACCGGGGCGTGTGCGCGTCGTGCCGCCAGAGCGTGGAGGGCGACTTCGTCGAGATGGCCGTGGCCGACACCGGCCCGGGCATTGCGGCGCCGGTGCTCGACCGGATGTTCGACCCGTTCTTCAGCACCAAGGAAGTCGGCAAGGGCAGCGGCATGGGGCTGGCGACCGTGCACGGCATCGTGCACGACCACCGCGGACACGTCATCGTGGAAAGCGCCGCCACCGGCGCCACCTTCCGCGTGCTGCTGCCGCCGCTCGATCCGGCCATCGAAGTCGGCCGGCCGGACGCGCCGGCGCAGGCACGCACCGCCAGGACGAGCGTGCGCAGG
>CAZBTE010000128.1:0-6787 GCA_964494665.1 uncultured Limnobacter sp. | reverse complement strand
TCGCGCTGAGCGGGGCGTCGGTGCTCTCGTCGACGACGCGAGCCGACGGCTTCGTGGTCGTTCCGGCCGAAAGCGAAGGCTTCGGCGCGGGCTCCGAAGTCGACGTATACCTGTACGACCAGGAGTAGCGCATGACCGCGCCATCCCGCGACCCAGGCGCGCGGCCACCCGACGACGGCCGCCAGACCCAGTTCCTCACCGTCGTCACGCGTGACGAGGCCACCGCGCGCTTCCGGCAGCACCTGAAGCTCGAGCCGCTCGGCATCGAGGCGGTGCCGCTCGGCGCAGCGCTCGACCGCGTGCTCGGCGAGGACGTGATCGCCGACGTGGACGTGCCCGGCTTCGACCGCTCCAACGTCGACGGCTTCGCGGTGCAGGCGCCCGACACCTTCGGCGCGACCGAGGAGGCGCCGCGCAGCGTCACGCCGACCGGCGAAGTGCTCACGCCCGGCATGGTGCCGGACAGGCCGGTCGCGCCCGGCTACGCGGCGGCGATCGCCACCGGCGCGATGCTGCCGCGCGGCTCCGATGCGGTCGTCATGGTCGAGCACACCGAGCTCGTGCAAACCGATGGCCGGCGCTCGGTCGAGATCGCCCGCGCGGTGAGCGCGGGCGAGAACGTGAGCTACGCCGGAACCGACATCGCGCGCGGCGAGACCGTGCTGCGCGCAGGGCAGCTGCTCACGTCGCGCGAGATCGGCGTGCTGGCGGCGATCGGCGCGGCCGAGGTGAAGGTCTATCGCCGGCCGAAGGTGGCGATCCTGTCGACCGGCGACGAGATCGTACCGCCGGGCGAGCCGCTGCCGCTGGGCGCGATCTACGATTCGAACGCGGCGATCATCGGCGCTGCAGTGGCGGAACTGGGCGGCGAAGCGGTGCAGCTGGGCGTCGTGCCCGACGACGAGCAGGCGCTCGCCGACGCACTTGCGCAGGCACTGCAGTACGACGTGGTGCTGCTGTCGGGCGGCACGTCGAAGGGCGCGGGCGATCTTTCGTACCGCGTCGCGACCCGGCTCGACGAACCGGGCATCGTCGCGCACGGCGTGGCGCTCAAGCCGGGCAAGCCGATCTGCCTCGCGGTGAGCCGCGGCAAGCCGGTCGTCATCCTGCCCGGCTTTCCCACGTCGGCCATCTTCACGTTCCACGAATTCGTCGCACCGGTGATCCGCGCCTACGCCGGCATGCCACCGGAGCGCCGCCAGACGGTGACGGCCACGCTGCCGATGCGCGTGAACTCCGAGCGCGGGCGCACCGAATACCTGCTGGTCGGACTCGTGCAGGGCGACGACGGGCTGAGCGCCTATCCGATGGGCAAGGGTTCGGGCTCGGTGACCACGTTCAGCGGCGCCGACGGCTTCATCACCATCGACCAGCACACCGAGATCCTCGACGCCGGCGCCACGGTGCCGGTGCAACTGCTCGCGCAGCGCCTCGAGCCCGCCGACCTGGTGATCATCGGCAGCCATTGCGTCGGCCTGGACGCCCTCGTCGGCCGGCTGATCCGCGACGGCGTGCGTCCGAAGGTGCTGTACGTCGGCAGCACCGGCGGGCTGAAGGCGGCCATTCGCGGCGAGTGCGACATCGCCAGCGTGCACCTGATGGACCCCGCGACCGGCGAGTACAACCGGCCACTGCTCACCGACGCGCTGGCGCTGGTGCCCGGGTATCGCCGCATGCAGGGCATCGTCCACCGCGAAGGCGACGCGCGCTTCACCGGCAAGGACGCCGAAGCGGCCGTCGCCGCGGCGCTGCAGGATCCCGATTGCGCAATGGTCAATCGCAATGCCGGCAGCGGCACGCGCATCCTCGTCGACCGGCTGCTCGGCACGCACCGGCCGCCCGGCTACGGCGTGCAGACGAAGTCGCACAACGCAGTGGCCGCCGCCGTGCGCCAGGGCCGCGCCGACTGGGGCGTGGCGATCGACACCGTCGCACGGCAGTACGGGCTCGCCTTCATCCCGCTGCAGGAAGAGCACTACGACTTCATCGTGCCCAAGACGAAGCTGGCGCGCCCCGCGGTGCGCGCGTTCCGCGCGCTGCTCGCCGACGCAACGATGCGCGAGCGTCTCGGCGCACTGGGATTCAGGTTGCAGGACTGAGGGGGACGAGGATGGACACGCTGAGCATGCAGGATCCGCTGTTCGCAACCTACGTGATCGCCGCCACGCTGATGATCCTCAAGGCCGTCAGCATGTCATGGCTGACCGTGTACCGGATGACGCGCGAAAAGGGCGGCTTTCGTTCGCCGGAGGACCTGCGCAAGACGGCGCTGAACCCGTCGCCCGACGCTTCGCAGCTCGCCCCCAATGAGCGCGTCGAGCGCATCCGGCGCATCCAGCTGAACGACCTGGAGAACCTGCCGTTCTTCCTCGCGGCCGGCTTCCTGTACGTGCTGACCGGCCCTGCATTGTGGCTGGCGCAGGCGCTTCTCTACGGGTACGTCGTGTCGCGGCTGCTGCATTTCGCGGCCTACCTGAGCGCGCGAACGCACGACACGCGCGCCGCGTTGTGGACGATCGGCTCGCTGATCCTCGTCTTCATGACCTGCAGGACGCTCGCCGCGGCGCTCGGCTACTGAGTCCCTGGCGGCCGTGTCGGGAACCACCATGCGCTAACCTGTGGCGACCCCCCTCCGGAGTTCCGCCATGACCGATCTCTCCGCGTTCCCGATCACGAAGAAGTGGCCCGCGCGCCATCCCGACCGCATCCAGCTCTATTCGCGCCCCACGCCCAATGGCGTCAAGGCCTCGATCATGCTCGAGGAAACCGGCCTTCCCTACGAAGCACACTCGGTGAGCTTCCAGGACAACGACCAGCTATCGCCCGAGTTCCTTTCGCTGAACCCGAACAACAAGATCCCGGCGATCATCGATCCGCACGGGCCGGGCGGCAAGCCGCTGGCGCTGTTCGAATCGGGCGCGATCCTGATCTACCTGTCCGACAAGTGCGCGAGCGAAGGGCGCGAGGCGTTCGTGCCGCGCGATGCGGCGGCCCGCTACGAGACGCTCCAGTGGCTGATGTTCCAGATGGGTGGCGTCGGCCCGATGTTCGGCCAGGTCGGCTTCTTCGTGAAGTTCGCCGGCAAGGACTTCGAGGACAAGCGCCCGCGCGACCGCTACGTGGCCGAGGCACGACGCCTGCTGGCGGTGCTCGACGAGCGGCTCGCCGGCCGCAAGTGGATCATGGGCGACGACTACTCGATCGCCGACATCGCCACCTTCCCGTGGGTGCGCAACCTGGTCGGCTTCTACGAGGCCGGCGAGGTGGTCGGGTTCAACGACTTCGGAAACGTGGCGCGCGTGCTGGCGGCGTTCGTCGAGCGGCCCGCGGTCGTACGCGGACTGACGATTCCGGCCTGAGGCTGCTGCGCACGAGGCCGGCGCGCGATGCCGCCTCGCGCGCGGGCCGCGCCTCCGCGGCGCTAATTCCCCTGGGAGTCCGGTTTTGCGCTCTTGGGCCGTGCCTTGCGGCCGGGCGCCACGGGCGGCATGTAACCCGACACCCGGTACAGGCAGCCATCGACGCGCCCGCCCTTCTCGAAACGGGTCACGCTGCAGGTGATGAGCGCCCCCGTGGCTGCCAGGTCGGCCGCGCGTTCGCGCACCGTGGCGAGCGGCACGCCCGTTTCCTCGGCAATCTGCGCGTCGAGTCGCTCGCCATACTTCTCGATGCATCGCAATACTTCAATCACGTTCGCTCCGTTCGTTTCGCCCTCACCCCGCACTATAGCCCCCCGCCCGTCGCAAAAGGGCGGCCGCACGGCGTACGGCCCTCGTCGACGGCCCGGTGGCGGGTCGGTTTCGGCCCAGAATCGGAGATGCGACCCGACCTCGCACGACCTGTGGCCGTTCGAGATCCTGATGGCCGGGGCGGCATGACCGTGGTGCTGATGCTCGTTCGCAGGCTCGCCGGCGCCGGGCGGCGAGCGTGATGCACACGCTCGGCCTTCACGCCACCTCGCGCGGCCGCGCGCCCGCCTGCGTCGCCATCAGCCGCGCACCGAACGGCTCGGCAGCCGTCGCGGTATGCCGCCAGACGACTGCCGCGAAGCACAGCACGCCCGCGCCGACGACGAAGGACGCCACGCCGAGGAACGGTTCGATCGCCGGGCGGCCGCGGAACAGTTCGAACAGCAGCACCATCATCGCGAAGTGCGCCGGCACGTAGAGCCAGAAGTGCGCCCGCGCGAGCTTCGTGCTCGCCGCTTCCGGCACGACCCGGTAGAACAGTCCGAACATCGCGATGCTCACCCAGCCGAGCAGGTTCAGGTGCACATGCACCGGGCGCATCGTGTAGTCGTGGCTGGCGGCCATGTACAGGCCGAACGCCACGCCTGCAACGAAGTACAGGGCCGCCAGGCGCAGCAGCCAGTTCGAGAGGTTCTTCATGATCGGCTCCCTGTGGTGAGACATCGGAGGCATGCAGTCTAGGAGCGACGCCGCCCCGCCGTAAGGCGCAGCGCTGCATAATGGAGCCGCAGAAACGCGGGGGGTCTGTCGTGTTCGACTGGAACGACCTGAAGCCCTTTCTCGCCGTCGCCCGCGAAGGCAGCACGATCGCCGCGGCGCGCGCGCTCGGCATCGACCAGTCGACGGTGCAGCGCAGGTTGTGCGCGCTCGAGCGCGCCATCGGCCACCGGCTCGTGCGGCGCCTGTCCACCGGCTACCGGCTCACCGACTTCGGACAACGACTGCTGCCGGAAGCGCAACGGGTCGAAACCGCCGCCCTGGCACTGCAGCAGCGCGTCGACGCGTTCCGTTGCGATCTCGACGGCGTCGTGCGCGTCACGTGTCCCGAGCCGCTCGTCGGGCGCATCGTCAACACCGGGCTGCTCGACAGTTTCCGCGCACGATATCCGGGCATCGAGGTGCAATTCGTGGTGAGCGACAAGCAACTCGACCTGCAGCGCGGCGAGGCCGACGTCGCGCTGCGCGTGGGCGACACGCTCCACGACACGCTCGTCGGGCGACGAATCGGCGAGACGCCTTGGGCGGTGTACGCGAGTCGCGCCTACATCGCGCAGCGCGGACGCCCCGATAGCATCGACGACCTGCAGCGGCACGCACTGATCGGCTTCGACGAGTCGCTGTCGAAGCACCACGCAATGCAGTGGCTGCGCACGGTGGTGCCGAACGCGCGCTTCGTCGCGCAGATCGAGAGCATTCTCGGATTGCTGCGTGCAACGCGCGCCGGGATCGGCGTGGCTGCGCTGCCCGTGCCGCTCGGCGACAGCGAGCCGGATCTCGTACAGGTGCTCGGCCCGGTTCGCGCGCTGTCGACCCCGTGGCGCGTGCTGACCACGCACGAGCTGCGGCACACGCCCCGCGTGGCGGCCTTCTTCGACTTCATCGTCGAGCAGGCCGAAACGCTGCAGCCGCTGCTGGCGGGCGCGGCGAAGTCATGACCCTCGCCGCGCCGTCCCGGTTCAGGCCAGCGCCGGCTCGGCGACCCCCAGGAGTGCTTCCATCGCAGCCTGGTCCGGCCCCACGAAGGGGACCGCCTCACGCACGGCGTCCAGGCCCGCGTACAGCGCATCGTCGAGGCCCGCCGCCGGCGGCAGGTGGCTGCTGAAGATCCGGCGCGGCGCCAGGTCGCGCAGCGGGCGGCAGGCCGCTGCGAGCCGCTCGCGGCCGAGCCCGGCCAGCCAGGGTGCGTCGATGCTCCCCCACAGCGCGAGCCCGTCGTGCAGTTCGCGCGCACCGATCGACGCGGCGGTCTCGGCGGGGCGCGCCATCACCGCGCCGAAACAGTCCGAGCTGAACAGGTGGCGCGTGCCGGTGTCGAACACTGCCATCGTCTCGGGTGCGTCGTAGACCGGCGGCCGGTGGGCCAGCAGCCGGCGGTCGCCGACGTCGAGCGCCTGCCCGGGGTTGACGAGGTACGTGCGCTCGACCGGCAGTTGCTGCAGGCCCAGCTTGCCCACGCCCAGGTAGTTCGTGACCACGCGCGCCTGCGGCGCCTCGGCCAGCACCGCGGCCAGGTTGCCGACGTGGTCCGCGTCGGCATGCGTCAGCCAGATCCAGCGCAGCGCGGCCGGATCGATCAGCGAGCGCAGCGCGCGCATGAAGCCGTCGCGCAGCGCGGCAATGCCGGTGTCGACCAGCACCGGCTCGCGCGCGTGGATCACGTAGGCGTTGACCGGGAGCACGCCCAGGCCGGGAAGCGGCACGTAGGCGGGCAGCAGGTCGGTGTCGGCGCCGACGCGGCGGCTCGGCATCAGGGTGGGTTGGTCCATGGCGTGTGTCCTCGTGGTGGCGGAAAAGGGAAACCAAGTCTGGAACCCGGGCCGCGGGCACGCTCTTAAGTTTTGGCGAAAGAACCGCTAACTTGTTGCTAAGCCGGCCACGTCTTGCGAAAGTGTCCGCTTTATGAGACGCTTGTCTCACCATTGGCCGTTCCCAATGGCCATTCCCCCCGGGAGGCCCACCATGCCGATGACACCCGCCCAGATGGACCGCAAGGTCGACGAGCACTTCCGCTACGAGGCCAGCGACGACGTGCAGGGCGTGCTGCGCACGCTGGCCGAAGACGTCGAGCACGATGTCGTCGGCTGGCCGGCGGGCGCGACGCGCGGCCGGCAGGCCGCGCGCGCGTTCTACGAGGCGATGTTCGCGGACCTGGCCGACAGCCGCGTCGAAACGCTGCGCCGCCTGTACGGCAGCGACTTCGTCGTCGACGAGTCGATCTGGCGCGGACGGGCCGCGGGCCGGCCCTTCGGGCTGGAGGGCGGCAACCGGCCGCTCGAGTTCCGCCTGCTGCACGTGCTGCAGTTCGCCGAGAACGGCGA
>CAZBTE010000127.1:0-6808 GCA_964494665.1 uncultured Limnobacter sp. | reverse complement strand
GATCGGGCTGGTCGGCCACAGCGGCTCGGGCAAGAGCACGCTGGTGAACCTGATCTGCCGCTTCTACGACGTCAGCGAAGGCGCGATCAGGGTCGACGGCGTCGACATCCGTTCGCTGCCGGTGGCAGAGTACCGGCGCCACATCGGGTTGGTGCTCCAGGAACCGTTCCTGTTCTTCGGCACCATTGCCGAGAACATCGCCTACGGAAAGCCGCAGGCCACGCGCGAGGAGATCATCGAAGCGGCCCGCGCCGCGCACGCGCACGAGTTCATCCTGAGGCTGCCGCACGGATACGATTCGCTGGTCGGCGAACGCGGCCAGGCGCTGTCGGGCGGCGAGCGCCAGCGCATCTCGATCGCGCGTGCGCTGCTGATCGATCCGCGCATCCTGATCCTCGACGAGGCCACCTCGTCGGTCGACACCGCCACGGAGAAGGAGATCCAGAAGGCGCTGGACAATCTCGTGCAGGGGCGCACCACGATCGCGATCGCCCACAGGTTGAGCACGCTGCGCAAGGCCGACCGCCTGGTCGTGCTCGATCGCGGGCAGATGGTCGAGCAGGGCACGCACGAGGAGCTGATGGCGACCGAAGGCGCCTACTACGGCCTCTACCAGGCGCAGCTGCGCCGTGCCGAGGCCGATGGCTTCGACGCCTCGGGTGGCGACGAGGCGCTTGCGCCCGACGCCGCGTTGCCGGCGCACGGCACGCGACAGCCATGAGCGCCGAACCGCGCGCGACGCACGAGTCGTTGCCGCCTGCGCAGGGCGGCATCGGGCTATCGCGCGATGCGCTTGGTCGCCTGGTGCTGCGCCTGGGCGACGGCGAGCCGCATGTCGGCGTGACGGCGGTGCGCGCATTCCCGATCAGCGCACCCGACGACGGCGTGGCGCTGGTCGATGCCGACGGGCGCGAGCTCGCCTGGATCGCCCGCCTGGACGAGCTGCCCGGGGCGGCGCGCGAGCTGGTCGAAGAAGAACTCGCGGCGCGCGAATTCATGCCGGTGATCCGGAGCATCCGGGCCGTTTCGGGCTTCGTCACGCCGTGCACCTGGCACGTGACGACCGACCGCGGCGACACCCGCTTCGTGCTGCCGGGCGAAGAGGCGATCCGCCGCTTGTCGCGCACCGTGCTGCTGATCGCCGACAACCACGGCATCCACTACCTGGTGCGCGACGTCGAGGCGCTCGATCGCCACAGCCGCAGGCTGCTCGACCGTTTCCTCTGACGCGCTCAGCGAAGACCGAGTACGTCGATCAGCTCGAGCGGTTGCTCGATCAGGTAATCCGCGCCCCACTGCCCAGGCGGCGTGTCGCCGCCGCAGAAGCCGTAGGCGGCGGCGATCGTGCGCATCGCCGCGGCTTGCCCCGCCTCGATGTCGCGCAGGTCGTCGCCGACGTAGACGCAGCGTCGAACGTCGACGGCGGCGAGCCTCGCGCCGTGCAGCAGGGGCTCCGGATGCGGCTTGGAGAACGGCGTCGTGTCGCCACCGATCGCGCACACCGCGCGCTCGAGCAGGCCCAGACCGGCCAGGATCGGGCGCACGTAGCGCTCGATCTTGTTGCTGATCACGCCCCAGCGGATTTCGGCCTCGTCGAGCGCATCGAGCACCTGCGGCATTCCCTCGAACAGGCGCGTGCGCGCCAGCATCGTGGCTTCGTAGCGCTGCAGGAACTCCTCGCGCAGTGCCTCGAATTCGGGCGCGTCGCGCGTCACGCCAAGGCCCTTCAGCAGCAGGCCGCGCGCGCCCATCGACGCGTAGGGGCGCAGCGCATCCAGCGCGATCGGCGCGAGCCCGCGCGCGGCACGCATCGCGTGGATCGGTTCGGCAAGGTCTTCGGCGGTGTCGGCCAGCGTGCCGTCGAGATCGAAGAAGACGGCCAGGGGCGGGGTGACTGCCATCGGCTCAGCTGCTGGGCCGGAACGCGGCCAGGTAGTTGACGTCGACGTCGCGTGGCTCGAGCCGGTAGCGCTGGGTGATCGGGTTGTAGGTCATGCCGGTCAGCTCGACGAGCTCCAGCCCGCTGCGGCGCGCGGCCGCTGCCAGCTCCGAGGGACGGATGAACTTCTCGTACTCGTGCGTGCCCCGCGGCAGCATGCGCAGAAGGTATTCGGCACCGACGATGGCCAGCAGGAACGCCTTTGCATTGCGGTTGATGGTCGAGAAGAACACCCAGCCGTCGGGCTTGACGAGCCGGGTGCACGCGCGCACCGTCGACTCGGGGTCGGGGACGTGCTCGAGCATCTCCATGCAGGTGACCACGTCCCACGCGTGCGGCTCGCGCGCGGCCAGTTCCTCGGCAGAGACGTGCTCGTAGTCGACTGCCGCGCCGCTTTCGAGCGCATGCAGTTGCGCCACCTGCAGCGACTTCGCCGCCAGGTCGATGCCGCGCACGCGCGCGCCGCGCTGTGCCATCGCCTCGGCAAGGATGCCGCCGCCGCACCCGACGTCCAGCGCCCGCTTGCCCGAAAGCGACGCGATGCGATCGATCCACTCCAGGCGCAGCGGGTTGATCTCGTGGAGCGGGCGAAACTCGGAGTGGGGATCCCACCAGCGCGACGCCAGCGCCTGGAACTTCGCGAGTTCGGCGGGGTCGACGTTGCCGGGCGCGGCTGGCGCTGCGTTCACGGTAGCCTGCATCGGATGGAACCAGCCCCGATTCTAAGGGAGCAGACGAAAAAAACCCCGCCGAAGCGGGGTTTCGTTCGAACCGGCCGGGCAGGCCCGGCCGGACTTCGCGATCAACGGCGCATACGCGTGCCGACCACTTCGACTTCGACGCGACGGTTCTTCGCGCGGCCGTCGCGGGTACGGTTGTCGGCGACGGGCTGTTTCTCGCCCTTGCCTTCCGTGTAGACGCGGTTGGCTTCGATGCCCTTGCTCACCAGGTACGCCTTCACCGATTCGGCACGGCGAACCGACAGCCGCTGGTTGTAGGCATCGGCGCCGATGCTGTCGGTGTGGCCGACGGCGATGATCACCTCGAGCGTGACGCCCGACAGCTTGCTGACGAGGTCGTCCAGGCGCGCCTTGCCTTCCGGCTTGAGCACTGCCTTGTCGAAATCGAAGAAGGTGTCGGCTGCGAAGGTGACCTTCTCGGCGGTCGGCGCCGGGGCCGGAGCAGGCTTCGGCGGCGCGGGCGGCGGGGGCGGGGGCGGCGGAGCCGGAGCCGGCGGGGGCGGCGGAGGCGGCGCCTTCTTCGGCAGCAGGTCGTCGTCGCAACCCACGAATGCATCGGCTGGCGTCCAGTACGCAGTGTGTACGCACAGGCCAGTGCCGCTCTTCACCACGTTGCGATCGGGACTGACGACGTATCCCGTCTTGTCGGCAGGGGCGGTCTGGGCGACCGTGAGCATCGGGGCCGACAGCATCGCGGCAGCGACGACGCAAGCCAGTTTGACCGGTTTGTTCATGTTTCTCCTTTCGGTAGAACGCGATTCGGGGTTCGATACTGACAGGCGGACCGGACGCGGAATCAGGCCTGACCTGACAAAATTTCGCCGACCCGATTGTGCCACACGGCTGTACGAGCAACTACCTCGCGGAGCCGAAGCCCTGCGACCGGATCCACGATCTGTCGCTTCTGGACAACATGACGGCCGGCCACCCAGACGTGGCCGATGTTCTCCCGGCCGCAGCTGTAGATGAGGTGCGAAACGGGGTCGAAGACCGGTGCCAGTTCGGCCGCCGACATGTCGATGGCGACCAGGTCGGCCTGTTTGCCTGGCTCGATCGACCCGATGAGCGCGTCCAGGCCGAGCGCGCGCGCCCCGTCCAGCGTCATCGCGCGCAGCGTTCTGGCCGCCGGCCACGCTTCGGCGCTGCCCGACGCGCCCTTGGCGAGCAGTGCCGCGGTGCGTGCCTCGCCGAGCAGGTCGAGGCGGTTGTTGCTCGCCGAGCCGTCGGTACCGATGCCCACGCCGATACCCAGCTGGTGCATGCGCGCGGTCGGTGCGATGCCGCTGGCCAGCTTGAGGTTGGAGCGCGGACAGTGGGCGACGGACGCTCCGCTGTCGGCCAGCAGCCGCAGCTCGGGGTCCGACAGGTGCACCGCGTGCACCGCAATCAGTTCGGGCCCGACGATTCCCAGGTCGGCCAGGCGTTCGAGCGGGCGCACCCCGTACTGGGCGACGCTGCGCTCGATCTCCTCGCGCGTTTCATGGACGTGGATGTGGATCGGCGCGCCGAGCTCACGCGCCAGCGTCGCCACGCGTCGCATCGGCTCGTCGGCGACGGTGTAGGGTGCGTGCGGGGCCAGGCAGAAGCTCACCAGCGGTTCGTCGCGCATGCGGTCGCGCAGTTCGAGCCCCTTGCGCAGGTAGTCGCCCGGGTCGCTGGCGTAGGCCGACGGAAAGTCGATCACGATGATGCCGTGCGCGCTGCGCATCCCGAGCAGCAGCGCGGCTTCGATCGCCGCCTCGGGAAAGAAGTACATGTCGTTCACGCAGGTGATGCCGCCGAGCAGCATCTCGTGGAACGCGAGCAGCGCCCCGTCGTGGACGAACGGCGCGCCGACCAGCCTCGACTCGAGCGGCCAGATGCGCTCGTGCAACCACCGGTGCAGCGGCAGGTCGTCTCCGACGCCGCGCAGCAGCGCCATCGCCGCGTGCGTGTGCAGGTTGACGAAGCCGGGCGTGAGCAGGTGGCCGGGCAGCGGGATCGTGCTGGCGCGGGGGTAGCGCTGCTGGGCGTGCGCGAGCGGCAGCACCGCCGCGATGCGATCACCGTCGATCACTACGGCATGGCCGCTCAGCACGCCGTGCGGCGCGGCGGTGGATTCCGGTTCCGCGGGCACGGGTGGCGGCGCGACCGGAGCGATCCACTGGGGAGCGAGCAGGACGGGACTTGTCACGGGCGATTCCGGATGCCGGGCGGGTGCGGGCGGATCGGCCTGCACGGGCGCGATTTAAGCACACGGGCGCGTGCGTCGTCTCGCCGGGCAGGGTTCGAAGGGCGCCGAATGCTAAAATTGACAGCTTTTGCCGCACGCGCTCCCGGGGTACTTCTGCATGGAACAGTTCGCCAAGGAAACGCTCCCGATCAGCCTCGAAGAGGAGATGCGCCGCTCGTACCTCGACTACGCGATGAGCGTGATCGTCGGGCGTGCGCTGCCCGACGTGCGCGACGGATTGAAGCCGGTGCATCGTCGCGTGCTGTTCGCGATGCACGAGGCCAACAACGTCTGGAACCGGCCCTTCGTGAAGTGCGCGCGCGTCGTCGGCGACGTGATGGGTAAATACCACCCGCACGGCGACGCGTCGATCTACGACACGCTGGTGCGCATGGCGCAGGACTTCTCGCTGCGCTACCTGCTGGTCGACGGGCAGGGCAACTTCGGCTCGGTCGACGGCGACAACGCGGCGGCGATGCGCTACACCGAGTGCCGCCTGCAGCGCCTGGCCGGCGAGATGCTGGCCGACATCGACAAGGAAACGGTCGATTTCCAGCCGAACTACGACGGCAAGGAGCGCGAGCCGACGGTGCTGCCGGCGCGCATCCCGAACCTGCTGATCAACGGCTCGGCCGGCATCGCGGTCGGCATGGCCACCAACATCCCGCCGCACAACCTCGGCGAGGTCGTCGAGGCGTGCCTGGCGCTGCTGCGCCGGCCCGAGACGACGATCGACGAGCTGATCGAGCTGGTTCCGGCGCCCGACTTCCCCACCGCCGGCATCGTCTACGGCGTGCAGGGGGTTCGCGAGGGCTACCGCACCGGCCGCGGGCGCGTGGTGATGCGCGCCAGGACCCACTTCGAGGAAATCGATCGCGGCCGCAGCGCGATCATCGTCGACGAGCTTCCCTACCAGGTGAACAAGCGATTGTTGCTCGAGCGCATCGCCGACCTGGTCAACGACAAGAAGATCGACGGCATCTCCGACATCCGCGACGAGTCGGACAAGTCGGGCATGCGCGTGGTGATCGAGCTCAAGCGCGGCGAGATGCCCGAGATCGTGCTGAACAACCTGTACAAGCAGACCCAGTTGCAGGACACGTTCGGCATCAACATGGTGGCGCTGGTCGACGGCCAGCCGCGCCTGCTGAACCTGCGCCAGATGCTCGAAGCGTTCCTCGCGCACCGGCGCGAGGTGGTGACGCGGCGCACCGTGTTCGAGCTGCGCAAGGCACGCGAGCGCGGCCACATCCTCGAGGGTCTGGCGGTGGCGATCGCCAACGTCGACGAGATGATCGAGCTGATCAAGGCGTCACCCACGCCGCCGATCGCGCGCGAGCGGCTGATGGCGCGCGGCTGGGCTGCAGGCGTGGCGCGCGAGATGCTCGAGCGCGCCGGCAGCGACATCGCGGCCTTCAGGCCAGAGGGGCTCGACGCTTCGGTGGGCCTGTCGGGCGACGCGTACCGGCTCTCCGAGGCGCAGGCGCAGGAGATCCTGCAGATGCGGCTGCAGCGATTGACCGGCCTCGAGCAGGACAAGATCGTGCAGGAGTACCGCGAGGTGATCGGGCAGATCGTCGACCTGCTCGACATCCTTGCACGCCCCGAGCGCATCACGGGCATCATCGGCGACGAACTGAAGTCGATCAAGGCGGAGTACGGCGACGCGCGCCGTTCGGTGATCGAACTGAACGCCACCGAGCTCGACACCGAGGACCTGATCGCGCCGCAGGACATGGTGGTCACGCTCTCGCACGCCGGCTACATCAAGAGCCAGCCGCTGTCGGAGTACCGCGCGCAGCGCCGGGGCGGGCGCGGCAAGCAGGCCACGGCGACCAAGGAAGACGACTGGATCGACCAGCTGTTCATCGCGAACACGCACCAGTTCATCCTCTGCTTCTCCAACCGCGGCCGCGT
>CAZBTE010000126.1:0-6815 GCA_964494665.1 uncultured Limnobacter sp. | reverse complement strand
TCCAGAGCCAGACCGGCGACTCGCTCGAGTTCATCGAGCACGTGAAGGTCGACCTGTTCCCCGACGCGGTCTACGTGTTCACTCCGCGCGGCCAGATCCGCGCGATGCCGCGCGGCGCCACCATCATCGACTTCGCCTACAGCGTGCACACCGACATCGGCGACCAGGCGGTGTCGGCGCGCGTGAACCAGCGCCAGGTGCCGCTGCGCACCGAGTTGCAGAACGGCGACGTGGTCGAGGTGTTCACCGACCCGCACTCCCACGCCAACCCGAACTGGCTGAGCTTCGTGCGCACCGGCAAGGCGCGCGCCGGCATCCGCCAGTGCCTGAAGACGCTGAAGTACAAGGAATCGGTGGAGCTCGGGCGGCGCCTGCTCGAACAGGCACTCGCCGCGGTGCGCATCGACGCGGCCGCGCTCGATACCGCCGCAATCGACCGTGGCGCGCGCGACGCCGGCGCGCGCAGCATCGAGGAGCTCTACGCCGACATCGGACTGGGCAAGCGGCTGGCGCCGGTCATCGCGCGCACCATCGCGCTTCAGTTCTCGGGCAAGCCGAGCGGCGCCACGCTGATCCTGCCGCGACCGGCGCCGATGACCATCAACGGCAGCGAGGGGGCCGCGGTCACCTACTCGCCGTGCTGCCACCCGCTGCCGGGCGACGAGATCATCGGCCACCTGCGCGGCGGCCACGGCCTGTTCGTGCATCGCGCCGACTGCAAGGTGGCGCACCGCCAGCGCCAGAAGGACTCCGAACGCTGGATCGACGTCGACTGGGCCGACGACTTCGCCGGGCAGTTCCGCACCGAGATCGAAGTGCAGGCGCGCAACGACCGCGGCGTGCTCGGCAAGGTGGCCGCCGAGATCGCCGCCAGCGAGGCCAACATCGTGCACGTGGCGATGGACGAGGAGCCCACCGAGTCGGCCACGATGCGCTTCGCGATCCAGGTGCGCGACCGCGTGCACCTGGCGCAGGTGATCCGCAACCTGCGCCGGCTGGCCGAGGTGGCGCGGATCACGCGTAACTGACCGCCAGCACCTCGAGCTCGTCCGTCCCGAGCGGCGTACGCAGCGTCACCACGTCGCCTTCGCGCGCCTTCAGCAGCGCCTTGGCCACCGGCGAGATCCAGCTCACGCACCCGCGCGCCGGATCCACCTCGTCGATGCCAACGATGCGCACCGTTTCCTCGGCCTCGCCGTTGCGCAGGTAGGTGACGCTGGCGCCGAAGTACACCTGGTCGATGTGCTCCTGGCGTGCCGTGTCCACCACCTCGGCGGCGTCGAGCCGCCGCGTCAGGAACCGGATGCGCCGGTCGATCTCGCGCAGCCGCTTCTTGCCGTAGATGTAGTCGCCGTTCTCCGAACGATCGCCGTTCGACGCTGCCCACGACACCACCCGGACCACCTCGGGCCGCTCCACGTCGATCAGCTGCAGCAGCTCGGCCTTGAGCCGCTCGTAGCCCGCGCGCGTGATGTAGTTGCGCGCGCCGCCCGCCTGCCCCAGCGCCTCGTCGGCGGGCTCGATGTCCTCGTCGTCCGCCGCGTCGTCCTTCACGAAAGCCTTGCTCATCTGCCCAGTCCGTCCTCCCGGCCGATTCACGCCGGTCCGTGCCGTGCCGCCCGGGCGCCGGAGGCGCTGCCGTGACGCAATTCCTCGCATTTGCCGCACGACTGCCACATCATTCGATCACATTCGCTCCGCGGATGTCATTCCGGCAGAGGTCCGCCATGACCGATCGTCGACTGCTTCGCCGCTACCTGGCCCTGGTGCGCCACACCGAAGAGCTGCTGGACGAATGCGCCGCCGCAGACCCGATGCCGGCGCCTGCCGAAGCGGTCGCGCTGCTGGAAGAACTCGCGCAGGCGCTCGCGCCGATCGTCGATCAACTGCCCGAGCAGGGCCCCGACCCCGAGGAACTGCGCCGCATGCTTGCCGGCTGGGTGCACTGAGCGCGCCGTGGCGCGGCGCTCAGCTGCCCGCCACCGCCATCTCGTCGATCAGCACCGAGCCGCTGCGCTTGGTGCCCCGCGTGATCTCGTCGGCGCCGATCGCGACGATGCCGCGGAACATCTGGCGCATGTTGCCGGCGATCGTGATCTCCTCCACCGGATGGCGGATCCGACCGCCCTCGACCCAGTAGCCGCTCGCGCCGCGCGAATAGTCGCCGGTCACGTAGTTCACGCCCTGCCCCATGAGATCGGTGACCAGCAGGCCGGTGCCGAGCCGGCCAAGCATGCGCTCGAACGAATCGCCGCGGCGCGTGGCGCGGCTCTGCAGCGACAGGTTGTGCGAACCGCCGGCGTTGCCGGTGGTCTTCATGCCCAGCTTGCGCGCCGAGTACGTCGACAGGAAGTACCCCTTGAGTTCGCCCGCCTCGACCACGTTGCGCCGGTGCGTGGCCACGCCCTCGTTGTCGAACGGCGTGCTGCCCGATTCGCCAATGCGATGCGGATCCTCGACGATGTCCACGTGCGACGGGAACAGCGCCTCGCCCAGCGCATCGACCAGGAAGCTCGCGCGCCGGTACAGCGCGCCACCGCTGGCGGCCTGCACGAAGTGCCCGAGCAGCCCGCAGGCGAGCGGCGCCTCGAACAGCACCGGCACGCGCCGGGTCGCGAGCCTGCGGGCGCCCAGCCGCGCGAGCGCCCGTTCGGCCGCGTAGCGCCCGAGCGCCCGGGGCTCGGCCAGCCGCGCCGGATTGCAGTGCGACGAGTACCAGTCGTCTCGCTGCATCTCGCCGCGTCGACGCGCAATCGGCGAGCAGGCGATCGAGTGCCGGCTGTAGCGGTAGCCGCCGGTGAAGCCGAGGCTGTTGGCGGCCACGAAGTGCCCGTGGCTCACCGACACCGACGCGCCTTCCGAGTTGGCGATCAGCGGCGACGTGTCGAACGCCGCCCGCTCGGCGTCGCGGGCGATCTGCACTGCCTCGTCGACCGTGATCGGCCATTCGTGGAACACCTTCAGGTCGGGCTGCGCGGTGGCGAGCATCTCGCGATCGGGCAGGCCCGCGCAGGGGTCTTCGGCGGTAAAGCGCGCGATCTGCCACGCCGCGTTCACGGTCTCGCGCAGCGCCGTGCGCGAAAAGTCGGTGGAGCTGGCGTGCCCAAGGCGCTGGCCCGCGTAGACCGTCACGCCCACGCCCTTGTCGCGATTCTGCTCGATCGTCTCGATGCGACCCTTGCGCACGTTCACCGACAGGCCGCTGTTCTCCGAGACGTCGACCGCGGCATCGGTGGCGCCGAGTTCGCGCGCGAACGCGAGCACCGTGGCAGTGATCTCGCGCAGGCTGGCCTGGTCGTACTCGAACATGGATCGGCGTCTCCGTGCATTGCCCTCGGGGCAGCCGGGTATCATAGCAGCGCAGCATCGTCTCCCCTCGCCATGCGTCCCCGAGCACAGAGTCCTTCCGGCACCGACCGTGACACGCCCAGCAAGTCGCAGCGCAAGCGCGACATGCTCGCGCTGCAGGCGCTCGGCGAAAGCCTGCTGCCGCTGGCCGACGAGCGCCTGCAACGCATGCCGATCAGCCCCGAGCTGATCGACGCAGTGCGCAGCGCGCGCGAGATCCGCGCGCACGAAGGCAGGAGACGACAGCTGCAGTACATCGGCCGGCTGATGCGCGCGGTCGACGCCGACGCGCTGCGCGCCGCACTCGATGCCGAGACGCGCGAGCACCGCGTCGCGACCGCCGTGATGCACGCCGCCGAGCGCTGGCGCGAGCGCATCGTCGCCGACGACCAGGGCCTGCGCGAGTGGCTCGAGCGCCACCCCGGCACGCGCGCCGAGCTCGACGCGCTGGTGCCGCGCGCGCGCCGCGAACTGGCTGCCGGCGGACCCGGGCGCGCGTATCGCGAGCTGTTCCGCACGCTGCGCGACCGGCTCGCCTGACCGACCGCCCACCGTGCGCTGGCCCGGCACCACGACCGCAGCCGTCAACGGAGCATCACCGACATGAGCGACAGCGCCCCGCCGACCCGCATCGGGCTCGTATCGATCAGCGACCGCGCCTCGAGCGGCGTCTACGAAGACAAAGGCGTTCCGGCGCTGCGCGACTGGCTCGGCGCGGCGCTGCGCTCCCCCTGGGAAGCAGTGATACGGCTGGTGCCCGACGAGCGCGCGGTGATCGAGCAGGCGCTGGTCGAACTCGTCGACCGAGAGGGCTGCAGCCTGGTGCTGACCACCGGCGGCACCGGTCCGGCGCCGCGCGACGTGACCCCGGAGGCCACGCTGGCCGTCGGCGAACGCGAAATGCCCGGGTTCGGCGAGCAGATGCGCCAGGTGAGCCTTGCCTTCGTCCCGACTGCGATCCTGTCGCGCCAGGTGGCCGTGATCCGCGGCAAGGCGCTGATCGTCAACCTGCCGGGGCAGCCGAAGTCGATCCGCGAAACCCTCGAAGGCGTGAAGGACGCCGACGGCCGCCAGAAGGTGCACGGCATCTTCGCTGCCGTCCCCTACTGCCTCGACCTGATCGGCGCTCCCTACCTCGAGACCGACGAAGCGGTCTGCAAGGCGTTCAGGCCGAAGTCCGCGCAGCGCGATCGCGCGAGCTGAGCCGCGCCGGTCGCCACGCGCGCTGCTGCAGGCGATCGGGAGACGGCAGCCGGCTCAGCGGCGCCGCGCCTGCACCACGCCGGTGACGTCGCGCACCGCCGCCAGCGTGCGCGCCAGCTGCGCCGCATCCGGCACCTCGACCGTGAAGCGCATGCTCGTCACCTGCTGGCGCGACCACGTCTGCATCGCCGTCACGGCGAGCCGGTCGCGCGCGAAGATCTCGCTGATGTCGCGCAGCACGCCCGGCCGGTCGGTCGCGCGCACTTCCACGTTGGCCGGAAATCGTCTCGCCCGCGAGTCGCCGCCGCCCTTCTGCGCGGCGTCGCTCCAGGCCGTCGCGATCACGCGCTCGGGCGCCCGTTCGGCCATGCGCTCGAAGGTCGCACAGCCCTCGCGATGCACCGACACGCCGCGCCCGCGGGTCACGAAACCGACGATCGCATCCGGCGGCACCGGCCGGCAGCAGCGCGCAAGCTGCGTCATCAGCGAATCGATGCCGACCACCAGCACGCCGTCGCCGCGTCCGCTCGCCTGAGACGCGTGCCTGCGCGGCGCAATCAGCGGCGCCAGTTCGGCAGCCTGCTCCTGCACCGTGCCGGCCGTAGCCGCCGCCGTCACGCCCGCTGCAGCCGCCGCACCGGCCGTCGGCGCGCGCACCGCCTCCTCGAGCTGGCGCGGCCCGATCTCTTCGCGCGCCACCGCCACGAACATCGGCGTCACCGCGTCGAACCCCAGGCGCCTGGCCAGCTCTTCGAGTGCCAGCGCGGTACGCCCCTCGCGCTGGAGCACGCGCTCGACGCGCTCGCGCCCCGCCGCCGCGTCGCGTTCGAGCTCGCGCGCGTTGAACCACTGGCGAACCTTGTTGCGCGTCCTCGGGCTGCGCACGTAACCGAGCTGCGGATTGAGCCAGTCCCGCGACGGCCCCTGGTGGCCGGTTTCCTTCGCGGCGATGATCTCCACCGTCTGCCCGTTCTGCAGCGCCGTCGTGAGCGGCACCATGTGCCCGTCGACGCGTGCGCCGCGACAGCGGTGCCCGAGGCTGGTGTGCAGCTGATAGGCGAAGTCGATCGGTGTCGCGCCTGCCGGCAGCTCGATCACGCGCGCCTGCGGCGTCAGCACGTAGATCCGCTCCTCGATCGCCGGCTGCACCGCCGGCGCCACGGCTTGCGTCACGCGCGCGCCGCCGCCGTTGCCATCCGCAGCGGTGGGCTGCGGCACGCTGCCCAGCGCATGCCCGACCTCCTTCTGCCACGCCAGCAACTGGCGCATCCAGGCGATCTGCTCGTCGTGTCCGTCGGCTGCATCTCGCGCGCCACGCGCCGCGCTCTTCGGGCCGCGCTCCTTGTAGCGCCAGTGCGAAGCCACGCCGTACTCGGCGAAGCGATGCATGTCGTGCGTGCGGATCTGCACCTCGAGCGGCCGGCCGTCGTCGGCCAGCACCACCGTGTGCAGCGAGCGGTAGCCGTTGGGCTTGGGCCGCGCGATGTAGTCGTCGAATTCCTGCGGCACCTGCGTCCACAGCGCGTGCACCACGCCGAGCGCCGCGTAGCAATGGGCGACGGTGTCGACGATCACGCGCAGTCCGCGCAGGTCGCTGATCTCCTCGAGCTCCAGCCCCTTGTTGCGCATCTTGTTGTAGATGCTGTACAGGTGCTTGGGCCGACCGCTGATCTCCGCGTCCAGCCCTGCAGCCGCCAGCTCGCCGCGCAGCCGCTGGATCGCCGCCGCGACGAATGCCTCGCGCTGCACGCGCCGTTCCTCGAGCTGGCGCGCCAGCCGCTGGTAGGTATCCGGCTCGAGGAAGCGGAACGCCAGGTCTTCGAGTTCCCACTTCAGCTGCCACAGCCCGAGCCGGTTGGCCAGCGGCGCGAGCACCTCGAGTGTCTCGAGGGCAATGGCCACGTCGGGCGTGCTGCGCGTCGCCGCGTGATAGCGCAGCGACTGCAGCCGCGAGGCCAGCCGCAGCAGCACGACACGGATGTCGGTGGCCATCGCCAGCATCATCCGGCGCAGCGCCTCGCCCTGGCCGTTCGCCGTCGCCCCCGGCGCCGAGTGCAGATCGCGCAGCCGCCGGATCTGGCGCATCCCGTCGACCAGGCGCGCCACTTCCTTCCCGAACGCCGACTCGATCGCCCGCAGCGGCATCTGCTCGACCGGCGACACCAGCGCGGCCGCCGACAGCACCGCCTCGTCGACACCCAGCTCGCGCAGGATCCCGATCGTGGCTCGGGCGTGATCCAGAAAGCGCTCGCCGTTGCGCCCGC
>CAZBTE010000125.1:0-6840 GCA_964494665.1 uncultured Limnobacter sp. | reverse complement strand
AACCCGTAGAACTGCGCGAGGCTCTGCAGCAGCTGGAAATAGAACTGGTTGCGCCGGTCCCAGCCCTTGATCGCCCCCGATGCAAGGCTCAGGTTGGGAAACGCCACGACGCGCCGGGGGTCGAAGAACTGGACCGTACCCAGGCCGTCGCATTCTGGACAGGCGCCGGCCGGATTGTTGAACGAGAACAGTCGCGGCTCGAGCTCGGGCAGCGAATGGCCGCATACCGGGCAGGCGAACCGGCTCGAGAACACCTGTTCGGTGCCGGCGGTGTCCATGTCGAGCGCGATCGCGCGGCCGTCGGCCACGCGCAGCGCGGTCTCGAACGACTCGGCCAGTCGCTGGCGGATCGACGCCGACACCTTCACCCGGTCGATCACCACGTCGATCCAGTGCTTGTGGTGGCGCTCGAGCTTCGGCGGCTCCCCGGTGAGCTCGACCACGCGTGCCGGCTCGCCCTCGGCACGCACGCGCACCCGCACGAAGCCCTGTGCCTGCAGGTCGGCGAACAGCTCATGGTGCTCGCCCTTGCGACCGGACACCACCGGCGCGAGGATCATCAGCCGCGCGCCCTCGGGCATCGCCAGCACCGCATCGACCATCTGCGAGACGGTCTGCGCCTCGAGCGCGTGTTGTGGATGCGCCGGGCAGTACGGCGTGCCCACGCGCGCGAACAGCAATCGCAGGTAGTCGTGGATCTCGGTGACGGTGCCGACGGTGGAGCGCGGATTGTGGCTGCTTGCCTTCTGTTCGATCGAGATCGCCGGCGACAGCCCCTCGATCAGGTCGACATCGGGCTTCTCCATCAGCTGCAGGAACTGCCGTGCGTAGGTCGACAGCGATTCGACGTAGCGACGCTGCCCCTCGGCGTACAGCGTGTCGAATGCAAGCGACGACTTGCCCGATCCCGACAGGCCGGTGATCACCACCAGCCGGTTGCGCGGCACGTCGAGGCTGATGTTCTTCAGGTTGTGGGTGCGTGCACCCCTGATCCGGATCGATTCCATGCGAGGCCCGAGCCTACGGAGGGATGGTGCCGACGGCGCGGCGCCGCCGGGGCGGTCGCGCGCCGAGGGCAGGAGGGGCGGCCTGAGGGCAATCGGCTAATATACCCGGTTGCGAACGCCCACGTGATGCACCCCCAGACCAACGACTCTCCGGCCGGCGCCGAGCCGGCCGCCGGCCTGCGCGCGTCGCCGTCGTCGCGCGATCGCGCACGCGCGTCGGGCACGCCGGGCGTGCGTGGCGCGGAACGCGATCCGATGACCGGGCCCGAGTTGCGTGCCAGCGTCTCGCTCGCGTCGATCTTCGCGCTGCGCATGCTCGGCCTGTTCCTGATCCTGCCGGTGTTCGCGGTGCACGCGCGCGGCGTTCCGGGTGGCGAGAACGCCACGCTGGTCGGCCTGGCGCTCGGCATCTACGGCCTCACGCAGGCGCTGCTGCAGATCCCGTTCGGCATGGCCTCCGATCGCTTCGGCCGCAAGCGCGTGATCGTGTTCGGCCTGCTGGTGTTTGCATTGGGCAGCTTCGTTGCAGCGGGTGCGCAGGACATCTTCACGACCATCGTCGGCCGTGCGCTGCAGGGCGCGGGTGCCATCTCGGCGGCCGTCACCGCGTTCATCGCCGACAGCACGCGCGACAGCCAGCGTACCAAGGCGATGGCGATGGTGGGCGCCTCGATCGGCGTCACCTTCGCGCTGTCGCTGGTGGGTGCGCCGCTGCTGTACGGCGCGATCGGCATGGGCGGCATCTTCGCGCTCACCGGCGTGCTCGCGCTGGCGGCCGTCGCCGTCGTCACCGTGATCACGCCCGACGCGCCACTGGCGGCGCCGCAGGCGGGCGCAGCACGCACCCCGCTGGCGCGCATCGCACTCGAGCCCGATCTGCTGCGACTGAACTTCGGCATCTTCGCGTTGCACGCGGTCCAGATGGCGATGTTCGTCGTGCTGCCCACCTGGCTTGCCGATCGCGGCGGGGTGGCGCTGGCCGACCACTGGAAGGTCTACCTTCCCGTGGTGCTGCTTTCGTTCGCGCTGATGCTGCCCCCGCTGCTGTGGAGCGAGCGCCAGGGCCGGTTGCGCGGCCTGTTCCTGGCGGCGGTGGCGCTGGTGCTCGCGGTGCAGCTGGGGTTCGCGGTTCAGCCGGCCGGCCTATTGCCTTTTGCGGCCTTGCTGCTGGCATTCTTTGTCGGGTTCAATGTCCTCGAGGCATCGCTGCCGTCGTTGGTGTCGCGGCTGGCGCCGTCCGATGCCAAGGGCGCGGCGCTGGGCATTTACAACACCACCCAGGCGCTCGGGCTGTTCTTCGGCGGCCTGCTGGGCGGGTGGGTGCAGCAGGCCTGGGGCAAGTCGGCGGTGTTCGGCGCGTGCGCCGCGCTGATGGTGTTGTGGCTGCTGGTGGCGGCCGGGCAGCGTCGGTGGCCGGTGTCCCCGCGCGGCCAGGCAACGGCGGCAAGCGCATGAATCGATCGAGTCGTACCAATTCTCCCGGGAGGGCAGCATGGCTTCGGTGAACAAGGTGATCCTGATCGGCAATCTCGGCCGCGACCCCGAAACGCGTTATGCCCCGAGCGGCAGCGCAATCTGCAACGTGCGCATCGCGACCACGCGCAACTGGAAGGACAAGGCGTCGGGCGAGAAGCGCGAGGAAACGGAGTGGCACAGCGTGGTGTTCTACGACCGGCTCGCCGAGATTGCCGGTGAATACCTGAAGAAGGGGCGCCCGGTGTACGTCGAGGGGCGGCTCAAGACCCGCAAGTGGCAGGACAAGGACGGCCAGGACCGCTACACCACCGAGATCATTGCCGATTCGATGCAGTTGCTCGGTTCGCGCGACGGAGACGGCGGTGGCGGCTATTCGCGCGAGCCGGCTTCGTCCGGGGGCGCGAGCCGCGGCAGCGGCGCGGCTGGCGCGGGCGGCGGGGCGTCGGGCGGCGGGGCGTCGGGCGGCAAGCCGCCGCCAGGGGGCTTCGACGAGATGGACGACGACATCCCGTTCTGAAGCCACGGGCGCCGATCACGGTCGCCCGCGCCATTGCAGGCGAACCGTGCGCCAACGCAAGTCGGCGCCCGCAATGATGCGGGCGCCCACGGCGCCTAGCCGGACCTCCGGCCAGCCAGTGCCCGGATGCGGCACAGCTTTCCGCTCACCGGATTGACCTCCGGTGCGCAGTCCTCGACCGCCACCTTCACGTTTGCCGCGCCCTGTGCCTTCAGGAAGCGTGCCAGCACCTTCGCGGCCCGGCGTGCGCCGGGCAGGTCCACGCGCAGGCACAGCGCATCGGGCGCGGTCTGGATCAGCTGGAACCGGTGAATGCCGGCTTCTTCCTCGATGACGGTCTCGATCGCCAGCGGCAGCACCCGTAGCGGCTCGGCGCCACCTGCCTCGAGCAGCAGCACGTCGTCGCGTCGCCCCTGCACGCTCAGTGTGGGCCGCCGGTTGCCGCAGGGGCACGGGGTCGTGCCCATCGTGACGCTGTCGCCGAGGTCGTAGCGGATCAACGGCTGCACCCGGTTGGCCAGGTTGGTGAGCAGCACGGTGTGCGACGGCTGGCCGGCCCGCACCGGGTGGCCGTGCGCATCGACCGGCTCGAGCACGACCCAGTCGTCGTTCAGGTGCAGGCGGCCGTGGCGGCAGCCGAAGGCGATCTGCATGCACTCCGATGCGCCGTAGTCCTCGAGCACCTGGCAGCCGAATGCCTCTCCGATCTCGTGCCGATCGGCCGCGGTGAGCACCTCGCCGCCGCTCCACAGCGCGCGCGGTCGCAGCCTCAGCCGCCCTGCACGCTGCTCGCGCGCCAGCAGCGCCAGCATGGTCGGATAGCTGCCGAGGTACGCCGGTTGCCATTCGTTGAGCCTGCCGACCAGTTCGTCAAGCGGCTGCAGGATCGAGAACACGCGCGTATGGGCCGCCAAGACCGGATGCAGGCGGCATTGGCGCAACCACCAGACGACACCCGCGAAGTGCCCGCCGGTGGCCGCCACCAGTGCCATGCGCGACCGACCGGTGGCCAGTTGCCACGGATCGGGCACCATCGGCCCGAACTCGAAGCGCACGCTGAGCAACGCCGCGTAGATCGCAAGTGCTTCCGGATCCTGCACGTAGATGCCGGGTACGCCGCTGGTGCCCGAGCTGGTCCACACCGCGTACCTGGAGAGCCAGGGCTCGGCGACGCGGCGCGGGTCACGCACGAAGGCTTCGATCTCTTCGCGGCGCAACTGCGGATCGGTGACCCAGTCGTCGAAATGCGCCATCAACTGCGCCCGCGTCACCGGCGCACAGGCAGCCAGGTCCTGGCAGCCGGCGGGCACGTGCCGCAGGTGGTGACGGTAGAAGGCCGAGGCGGCGCGCGCGTGCGACAGCAGCGCCGCGACGCGCTGCTGGCGGTTGGCCTGGCGCGTCGCGTCGTCGGCGAGATCGTCGAGCCAGATCTCGTGAACGCGCGCACCCCAGCGGCACAACTCGTCGGTGCCTCGCAACCAGTCCCACGGATCGACGCCGCCTGGTCCGGGTTCGCGCGTACCTGCCATCGACGCAATCTAGCGAGCACGCCCGCGCGCGGGCTTGACCTGCGTCATGCGGGAACGCCTGCAGCGCTCCCCGCATGCGGTACCATGGCGCCCGCCCACGGCGCCGGCAGGCGCTGTGCTTCCGGAGCAGTCGTTCATGCAAGTGGTATGCCTCGATCTCGAGGGCGTCCTGGTCCCCGAGATCTGGATCGAGTTCTCCCGCAGAACCGGCATCGCCGGGTTCATGCGCACCACGCGCGACGAGCCCGACTACGACCGGCTGATGCGCTACCGCCTGGACCTGCTGACCGAGCATCGGCTGAAGCTCTCCGACATCCAGCAGGTGATCGAAGGCATGGGCCCGATGGCGGGCGCACGAGAGTTCCTTGACGACCTGCGCAACCGCTACCAGGTGTTCATCCTGTCGGACACGTTCTACGAGTTCGCCGATCCGCTGATGCGCCAGCTCGGCCGGCCGACGCTGCTGTGCCACCGCCTCGACGTCGACGCCGAAGGCGTGGTGCGCGACTACCGGCTGCGCATGCCCGACCAGAAGCGCGCCGCGGTCAACGCGATCAAGGGACTCAACTTCCAGGTCATCGCGGCCGGCGATTCGTACAACGATACCGGCATGCTGGCGGCTGCCGACGCGGGGTTCTTCATCCACCCGCCGGAGTCGATCGCAGAGCAGTTTCCGCAGTTTCCGGTCACGCGCAGCTATCCGGAGTTGCGCGCCGCGATCGACGCTGCCGCGGCGCGCCTGCGCGGCTGACGCCCACCGCCCGGGGGCGGCCGCGCCGGGCCGCCGCACGATGCACGAAACTGCGGGTTTCCCTTTATAATTCAAGGTTTTCTTGAATTCCGTCCGCCATCCCGGCGGCTTTTTTCGGGTAGCGTTGCCATGCCGATTTACGCCTATCGTTGCGACAGCTGCGGCGTCGAGAAGGACGTGCTGCAGAAGCTCTCCGACGCGCCGCTCACCGTGTGTCCCGACTGCGGGGCGAGCGCATTCAACAAGCGACTGAGCGCGCCCGCGTTCCAGCTCAAGGGCAGCGGGTGGTACGTCACCGATTTCCGCGACGGCGGCCGCAAGGCGAAGGCCGAAGGCGCGGACGGCGTCGCCGGCGACGCCAAGGCGGAGGGCAAGGCGGAGGGCAAGGCTCGCAGCACCGCCGGCGACGGCCAGCGCAGCGACGCGGGGCAGGCCGCCCCAGCCGCTGCGGCGACCCCGGGAGCAGCTGCCGCGGCAACCCCGGCGACTCCCGCAGCCCCCGAAGGCAAGCAGGCCTGACGCGACGAACGCGGCCAGCGACTCGCGCCGACCCCGAATGCGCAAGTACCTCGTCACCGGGCTGCTGATCTGGGTCCCGCTCGTGATCACGCTCTGGGTGCTCAACCTGATCGTCACGACGATGGACCAGAGCCTGCAGCTGCTGCCGCTGCAGTGGCACCCGCGCAAGCTGTTCGGGCTCGACATCCCTGGCCTGGGCGTGCTGCTGACGGTGGTGGTGGTGGCGATGACCGGGCTGCTCGCCCGCAACATCATCGGCGAGCGGCTGCTGCTGTACTGGGAAGGGCTGCTCGGTCGCATCCCGATCGTGCGCTCGATCTACTCGAGCGTGAAGCAGGTCAGCGACACGATCCTGTCGCCCGACGGCCAGGCGTTTCGACGCGCGCTGCTGGTGCAGTATCCGCGCGCCGGCGCCTGGACCATCGCCTTCCAGACGGGCACGCCCGCCGACGAGGTGCGGCGCGTGCTCGGCATCGAGATGGTGTCGGTGTACGTGCCGACCACGCCGAACCCCACGTCGGGCTTCTTCCTGATGCTGCCGCGCGCCGACGTCATCGAGCTGAGCATGAGCGTCGACGAGGCGCTGAAATACGTGGTGTCGATGGGCGTGGTCGCGCCGGCCGACCGCCGCGCCACCCCCATCGCGGCCCACAGAGGCTGAACCGGAGATCATCGATGCGCAGTTGCTACACCGGCCAGGTTTCCACCGGGCATCTCGAGCAGGTGGTGACGTTGTTCGGCTGGGTCCACCGGCGTCGCGACCACGGCGGCGTGATCTTCATCGACCTGCGCGACCGCGAAGGGCTGGCGCAGGTCGTCTGCGACCCCGACCGGCCCGCGATGTTCGCCGTGGCCGAGCGCCTGCGCAACGAGTACTGCGTGAAGGTGGTCGGCAAGGTGCGCCGCCGTCCCGAGGGCACGGTGAACCCGAACATCCGCAGCGGCGAGGTCGAGGTGCTGTGCCAGGAGATCGAGATCCTCAACCCGTCGGTGACGCCGCCGTTCCAGCTCGACGACGAGAACCTCTCCGAGACCACGCGG
>CAZBTE010000124.1:0-6856 GCA_964494665.1 uncultured Limnobacter sp. | reverse complement strand
CGTCCCTTCGACCCGGCGCGGCCGGCGGTCGTGTTCGTGCACGGCGCGCAGCACGATCACAGTGTCTGGGGCCTGCAGTCGCGCTACCTGGCGCATCACGGCTACGCGGTGCTCGCGCCCGACCTGCCGGGACACGGCCGCAGCGCGGGCGAGCCTGCCGCCTCGGTCGAAGCGATTGCCGACTGGCTGCTCGCGCTGCTCGATGCCGCGGGGGTGCAGCGTGCCACCCTCATCGGCCACAGCATGGGGTCGCTGGCGGCGCTCGAAGCGGCCGCGCGCGCGCCCGAGCGCGTCGAGCGGCTGGTGATGGTCGGCAGCACGTTCCCGATGAAGGTGTCCGATGCACTGCTCTCGACCGCACAGGAGGACGAGTCGCGCGCGTTCGACATGATCAACTACTGGTCGCACTCGACGATCAACCCACGCCCGGGTTTCCCGGCGCCCGGTTTCTCGATGTACGTGCAGAACCGCCGCCTGATGGAGCGCCAGCGCCCGGGCGTGCTGTACACCGACTTCGCAGCGTGCAACGCCTATGCCAAAGGCTTCGAGCGCGCCGATGCGCTCGCCTGCCCGGTGCTTTTCGTGCTCGGGCAGCGCGACCTGATGACCCCGCTGCGCCAGGCCCGCAGCCTGATCGAGCGCTGCCGTGCCGCAGCGGCACGCGCCGGCCTGCCGGCCCCCTCGGTGGTCGAGGTGCCCGATTGCGGACACGCGATCATGGGTGAACGCCCCGATGCGTTGCTGACGGCATTGCAGGACTTTCTCCCCGACCCCACAGCGATTACACTAGGCGCCGTCCACAACCAGAGCCTGTAACGCCCGCCAGAGGCGACACCGGGCCCCGATCTCCGTGTGTCGGACCGGACGGATCACCGTCCAGCACCAGGGGGGAACCACGATGACCACGACGCCGCGCGCGCCGTCCACCACCTACAAGTCGTTTGCCGAGTTCTATTCCCACTACCTGAACCAGCACCGGCATCCGTGCTGCCGGCGACTGCACTTTTTCGGCAGCCTGGGCGTGCTGTTCTGCCTTGCCCGCCTGCTGGTGACGATGGATCCGCTCTGGTTGGCCGCAGCGCTGCTGTGGGGCTATGGCCTGGCGTGGATCGGCCACTTCGCGTTCGAGAAGAACCGGCCGGCCAGCTTCCGCCAACCGCTGTACAGCTTCCTCGGCGAGTGGGCGATGTTTCGCGACATCCTCACCGGACGCATCGCTTTCTGAGGGCCGGCTGCCGCGCCGTGCGCGGCCCTGCAAGGTGCATCAGGGCGTCGGACGAGTCAGCGCGTCCCGCACCAATGGGCGATCGAGGAACGCCGCCTCGAAGCGATCCGTCGCATCCGGCACCGGCACGCTGCCGTCGCGCCACACGGATTCGAACAGCGCCCGCGCCGACATTGCGCGCGGATCGTCGGCCCACGCCCAGCGTTCGTTCCACACCGACTCTGCCCGGCCCCGGCTCGACGGCCAGCGCGAGCGCAGCCGCACCGCCAGGCGCGCCCTTAGCGTGGCCGGCGCAGGTCGATCGGTTTCGGCGCCGCCCAGCGCGGCGAACCGGGTGATGTAACCGAGCCGTGCCAGCAGCATTGCGACCGCGCCGGCACGTTCCGGGTCGTGGCCGAGCGCCGGCGCGAGGTCACGAACCGGCAAGGCGCCGTAGCGGTCGCCGCCGAGCGAGGCGCGCATCGCCTCCAGTGCCCCGTACGCGTCCTCGAAGCGTTCGGCCGGCGTTCGCGCCAGGTGCGGTTCGGTTGCGTGCCCCCAGAAGCGCAGATTGGCCGCAAGCAGCGCACCGGCCAGCACGGCCGTCCAGGCCAGGAACAGCCACATCAGGAACACCGGCAGCGCAGAGAACGCCCCGTAGACGACGGTGTAGGTTGCCAGGCGCGCCACGTACCATCCGAGAAGCCGCCGCAGCAGCTCGATCAGCAGTGCAGCGAGCACCGCTCCCGCGAGCGCTTCGCGCCAGCGCACCGCGGCACTCGGCAGAAAACGATAGAGCAGCGTCAGACCGCCCACCGTGGTGATCCACGGCAGCAGGAGCAGCCAGACACTGCGCAACTCGCTGAGGCTGGTGCCGCGCAGCCACGCCGTGGCAACCTGCGCGTACGCAGACAGGTACGCGCCCATCAGCAGCGGCCCGAGCGTGAGCAGCATCCAGTACAGCAGGAAGCGGCTGGCGAACGAGCGCGGCCGGTCGGCCACCCAGATCCGGTTCAGCGTCTGCTCGATCGTGACCAGCGCCAGGTAGGCGGTGATCACCAGCACCGCGGTTCCGATCAGCGACAGTTCGCCGGACTTTGCAGCGAACAGGTTCAGGTGGCCGATCACCGTATCGCTGATCGACGATGGAAAGACGTTCGCCAGCATGAAGTGCTGGAGCGCTTCACGCAGGTGTTCGAACGCCGGCAATGCGGTGGTGACCGCCAGCACGATCGCGAACAGCGGCACGATGGCCAGCAGGGTCAGGAACGAGAGACTGCCGATGGTCTGCTCCAGCCCCAGGTGCCGCGCCTGGCGCACCATCGCGCGCAGGAGGCGCGCCAGCGACTGCCTATAATCGGGCCCCATGCTGCCGGTCACCCTGCGTCGACTCGTGGTCGGCTCGTTCATCGCGTTGATCGTGCTGGGAATCGCCTGGGAATCCTGGCTCGCGCCGTTGAGACCGGGCGGGTGGGCCCTGTCGCTGAAGGTGCTGCCGCTCGCGCTCGCGCTACCGTCACTTATGCGCGGACACGTACGCACCTACCAGTGGTGGTCGATGCTGGTACTCGCCTATCTCGCCGAGGGGTTGGTGCGCGCCACCTCCGATCGCGGACCGAGCGTGCCGCTGGCGATGATCGAGACCGGGCTCGCCCTGCTCGCCTTCATCGGCATTCTGCTGTACGTGCGGCAGGCGCGTCGCGCGACGCAGCGGCATGCATCGCCGCCAGGGCCTGGTCGAGCAGCCGATCGGCCGACCGATCCGCCTGCGCAATCGCCTGCGGATCGCTGAGCGTGCGGCGCCAGAGCCGCGCGCCCGGCATCCCGTTGAACAGGCCGAGCATCGGGCGCACCAGCGCGCGCAGCGGCGTGCCGGCGGCGAGCTCGCGCCGCAGGTAGGGTCGCATTGCATCGATCACCTGCGTGCGCGCGAGCGCGCGCGCCGGCGCGCCGAAGTAGCGCTGATCGACCTCGGCCAGCATCCACGGATTGTCGCAGGCCTCGCGGCCGATCATCACGCCGTCGGCCCATTGCAGCTGCGCGATCGCCGTACGGTGGTCGCGCAGCCCGCCGTTGAGCACGATCGTCAGCGCCGGAAACTCGCGCGCCAGTTGCTGCACCACCTCGTAGCGCAGCGGCGGAACCGTGCGGTTGTCGCGCGGGCTCAGCCCTTCGAGCCAGGCGTTGCGCGCGTGCACGATGAACACGTCGCAGCCGGCACCCGCGACCGTGCCGACGAAGTCGCGCACGAAGCCGTAGTCCTCGACACGGCCCAGGCCGATGCGATGCTTGAGCGTCACCGGCACCGACACCGCGTCGCGCATCGCAGCCACGCAGTCGGCTACCAGCGCCGGCTCGGCCATCAGGCAGGCGCCGAACGCGCCGCGCTGCACGCGTTCGCTCGGGCAGCCGCAGTTCAGGTTGATCTCGTCGTAGCCGGCGCGCTCGCCCAGGCGCGCCACACGCGCCAGGTCAGCCGGTTCACTGCTGCCGAGTTGCAGCGCCAACGGATGCTCGGCGTCATCGAACGCCAGCAACCGCTCGCGCGGTCCGTGCAACAGCGCTCCGGTGGTCACCATCTCGGTGTAGAGCCTGGCGTCGCAACTGAGTTGCCGATGGAAGTAGCGGCAGTGCCGATCGGTGATGTCGAGCATCGGCGCGACACAGAAGCGATGCGAATGCGAATTCATGGGATCCTGCAAGACACGGCGGCTCATTATGCCTAGGCCATCCGGCCGAGAACGCATGCATTGGGCGCTGGCGCGCTTGACGGGCGCGCGTGCCCGGCCGTCATAATCGCCCGAAAAGGGGAAGAACGACGGGGGCGACCATGGTGGGCCGTGTGCTGATCATCGATGATCATCCGTTGGTGCGTGATGCGGTCATCGCCACCATGGAGACAATCACGCCGGGCAGCCGCATCGACCTGGCGGCCAGCTTCGCCGAGGCGCGCAGGCTGCTCGCGCTCGACGAAGGCTACGACCTGCTGCTGCTCGACCTGAGCCTGCCCGACAGCACCGGCTTCGAAGCCTTGAAGACGCTGCGTGCGCAGTACCCGAAGATTCCCGTCGCCGTGCTCTCCAGCGCCACCGACCGCGAGACGATCGTTCGCTGCATCGACCTGGGCGCCGCGGGCTACATTCCCAAGACCTACCGCGCCGACGCGATGACGCACGCGCTGCGCATGGTGAGCTCGGGCCACGTCTACGTGCCGCGCGAAGCCATTGAAGCGCGGCGCGAAGTCAACGAGCCCGTTCGCGCCAAACCCCCGGGCGGCGATCCGCGCGGACTCGGCCTCACCGACCGCCAGTGCGACGTACTGCGCCTGCTGGTACGCGGGCTGCCCAACAAGCTCATTTGCCGGCAGCTGCAACTGGCCGAAGGCACGGTGAAGGTCCACGTCAGCGCGGTGCTGCGGGCGCTGGGCGCGCGCAACCGCACGCAGGCGGTGATCGCGGCAAGCCGGATGGGATTGCGGCTGCTCGATTGACGGGCTTGCCGCGAGGGCCGGCCGCAGGGGGCGCGGCCCGACGCCCCCTGACCCTTGACAATTCCGCTTCGACGCTCCATATCCGGCACCAGCGCCGATGCAGCGGGCCGTCCGTCCGATCCTCGTGCGGCGCCCCAGCCGGAGCCCTGCATGCCCGAATCGATCCACGCCGTCTGCCCGCACTGCGGCAAGACCAATCGCCTTCCCGCCGCCCGTGCCGGTCAGTTGCCCGACTGCGGCGCCTGCGGCCGGCCCCTGTTCCCGGGCACGCCGCTGGAGATCGACGACGCGCGCTTCCAGGACTACCTGCGCCGCACCGACCTGCCGGTGGTGGTGGACTTCTGGGCCGCGTGGTGCGGTCCCTGCCGGATGATGGCGCCGCAATTCGAGCTGGCCGCCCGGAAACTGGCCGGCCGCGTGCAGTTCCTGAAGGTCGACACCGACGCCAATCCGGGGCTGAGCCAGCGATACGCGATCCGCAGCATCCCGACCATTGCCCTGTTCCACGGTGAACGCGAAGTGCGGCGCAGCGCGGGCGCAATGAGCGCGGCGCAGATCGAAACCTGGATCGGAGCCTAGTCCCGTGCACGCCGCCGAACCCGACCGGATGTCCGACACCGACGACGAACGCGTCACGCAGGTCGTCGTCCTGCCCCCTCCCGAAGACCTGATCCGCTTCTTCCCGATCCAGGGCAGTCGAGTCGAGGCGCTGGTGCGCGAAGCGCGCAACGCGGTGCGCGGCATCGTGCGCGGCGACGACGATCGGCTGCTGGTGGTCATCGGTCCGTGCTCGATCCACGATCCGCGCGCCGCGCTGGAGTATGCACAGCGGCTCGCCGCGCAGCGCGCGCGCTTTCGCGACACGCTCGAAGTGGTGATGCGCGTGTACTTCGAGAAGCCGCGCACCACCGTCGGATGGAAGGGCCTGATCAACGACCCGTACCTCGACGAGAGCTGCCGCATCAACGAGGGGCTGCGCATCGCGCGCTCGCTGCTGATCGACATCGCGCGACTCGGCGTACCGGCCGGCAGCGAGCTGCTCGACACCAACTCGCCCCAGTACCTCGCCGACCTGCTCGCCTGGGGCGCGATCGGCGCACGTACCACCGAAAGCCAGGTGCATCGCGAGCTGGCCTCGGGCACGTCCTCGCCGATCGGCTTCAAGAACGGCACCGACGGCAACGTGCGCGTGGCAATCGACGCGATCCTCGCCGCGCGCAGCCCGCACAACTTCCTGGGCATCCACAAGAACGGCCACGTCGCGATGATCCGCACCAGCGGCAATCCCGACTGCCACCTGATCCTGCGCGGCGGGCGCGCGCCGAACTACGACGCCGCGAGCATCGGCGCGGCCTGCGCCGAGCTGCGCGCGAGCGACTGCATGCCCTCGCTGATGGTCGACTGCTCGCACGCCAACAGCAGCAAGCAGCCCGAACGGCAGGTCGAGGTCGCGGCCGACGTCGCGGCGCAGGTGGCGGCGGGCAGCCGGCACATTCTCGGCGTGATGATCGAGAGCCACCTCGTCGGGGGCCGGCAGGCGTTCACGCCGGGCATCGACGACGCGTCCGCACTCGCCTACGGCCAGAGCATCACCGACGGCTGCCTCGGCTGGGACGACTCGGTGCGCGTGCTGGAGATGCTCGACGAGGCCGTCGCGGAGCGGCGCGAGCGGATCTCGGCCACCGGCCTGCGCAGCTGCCGCACCGCGCTACAGCCCCACTCCGATACGCCTGAGTAACGGGAGCGCCGCCAGGTAGGTTCCAGCCGTAGCCGCGACGGACACGGCAAGGCTCGTCCAGAAACCGACACCGTTTCTCAGGAGCAAGGGAAGCGTCACGAACAGGATCAGCGACGGGATGACAAGCCAGAAGATCTGCCACGACAGCCCCGCGAGTTCCTCCGCTGGCGTTCCCTCCAGATGCAGCCACATGAACGCCAGCAGGGACGTGAGGGGCAGAGAGGCAATCAGTGCGGCGAAGCCCGAGTGTCGCTTCGCGATCTCTGAGACCGCGACGACGATCAGGGCGGAGACGATGACTTTGACGAGGTAGTACGCCACGATCTTGGGCGGGCCAGGGCTCTGTGGCGCACACTCTCCCGAAAAGGTATGGCGTCCCGTAGGGGATTCGAACCCCTGTACCGACCGTGAAAGGGTCGTGTCC
>CAZBTE010000123.1:0-6941 GCA_964494665.1 uncultured Limnobacter sp. | reverse complement strand
GAGCAGAAGCCGCCGTGCGCCGCGTAGTTCGGCGTGCCGAACTGGCGCGCGAACATGCCGGTGAGCGCCTGCATCTGGTCGCGGCCGGTGAACAGTGCGAACTTCTTCGGGTCGGTGGCGCGGATCCGGCGCAGCCGCTCCTCGAGCAGCGCGAACGCCTCGCCCCACGAGATCTCTTCGAACTGGCCGCTGCCGCGCTCGGCGCCGGCCTTGCGCCGCAGTGGCCGCGTGAGCCGCGCCGGCGAATACTGCTTCATGATGCCCGACGAACCCTTGGCGCAGATCACGCCCTGGTTCAGCGGGTGGTCCGGATTGCCCTCGATGTATCGGACTTCGCCGTCACGCAAGTGCACACGGATCCCACAACGGCAGGCGCACATGTAGCAGGTCGTGTCACGGACTTCGGTGCGCGCGTGCGCCAGCGGCGCCCGGATGGGATCGTGAAGCGGCTCTGCAGGCATCTCGAAAGCGAGGGACCAGCGGCCGATGTTAAGCGATCGAACAGGGGGGCTCCATACGCTATGCAGGGGAGCGTTCCATTATCCGTTCGGGGGATCGACGTGTGGTATCGTCCCTCGAAGGTACCCGGCTGAGGTGCCGATTTACAGGAACCCGATGGGCGCACCCGAGAATCACCAATCGCTGGACGGCGCGTCGCCCGGCACCTCGACGCCGGCACGGACGCCGGGTCGGCGTTCGGAGTCCGTACGTGCGGTGCGGCTGGTCGATCGGCGCGCGCCTGAGGCCGTCGATGCGGCGTCCGCCGTGGCCGGCACCCCGCAATCGATGCTGGACGCGTATCTCGTCACGGTCGTCAGGTTGGCAGGCGCGCGAGCCGGTGCGGTGCGCGCGCTGACGTCCGACGGCGGCAAGCTGCGGCTGGTCGCTGCCTGGGGCCTGCCCGACGACGTGCTGGCGCGCGAGGCCCTGATCGGCCCGTGCGGCATCTGCGGCGATGCGCTGCAGGGCGAAAGCGTGCGCGTGGCCGACAATCCGGCGCGCTGCGGCAAGCTCGCGGTGGACTCGTTCTTCGAACAGGTCTGTACCGGCACCGTGGCGGTTCCGCTCGAGTACAAGGGACGCTCGGTCGGCGTGTTCACGCTGTTCTTCGACGGCGTGCACAACCTGCGCGGCGAGGTGATCCACCTGCTGCGCCCGGTGGGCCAGTTGTTCGGCCTGGCGCTCGAGAACGCCCGACTCGAGCGAGAGAATCTCCAGTCGAGCCTGATGCACGAAAGGCAGACGATCGCCGCAGAACTGCACGATTCCCTTGCGCAGTCACTGACATTCGTGCGCATGCGCATGCCTTTGCTGCAGGATGCGATATCGCAGCACGATCCGGAGCGTGCGTTGAAGTACTGCCAGGACGTCGGCGACGAGTTGGGCAGCGCCAACCGACGGATGCGAGAGTTGATCACGCATTTTCGCGCCGGCATGGACGCCCAGGGACTGCATCGCGCGCTCGAACAGATTGCCGACACGTTCTACGAGCGGTGCGGCATCGCGTTCGAGTTCGACTGTCGTGTGCCGGCGTTGCGGCTCGCCGCCGACACCGAAGTGCAGCTGTTCCACATCGTCCAGGAAGCGCTGGCCAACGTACGCCGGCATTCGGGCGCGCGCAGCGCGTTGCTTCGGGTCGAGCGCGATGGTGCCGACGTGGTATTCGACGTGCGCGACGACGGCAAGGGGTTCGAGCCCCAGCCGCGCGCTCCCGAGGGCGCGGTGCGCTCGAGCTTCGGGCTCGAGATCATGCGCGAGCGGGCGGATTCGATCGGCGCGCGGCTGTGGTACGGAAATGCGCCTGGTGGGGGCGCGAGGGTGACGATCCGTGTGCCCGCCGGCCCGTCGCCGATGATGGAGGAGACGAATGGCTGAGGCGCTGCGCGTCGCGCTGATCGACGATCACGGGTTGTGCCGACGCGGGCTGGGCGAGCTGCTGGAGCTGCGCGCCGGCATGAAGGTGGTTGCAACGACCGGCAATCCGCTGGAGGCCATCGAGCTGATCCGCACGCACGAGCCCGACCTGGCGGTGATCGACCTGCGCATGGCGCCTTTCGACGGGCTGCGCCTGCTCAGGGCCTTGCGCGACGCCGGTTCGCAGGTGCCGGTCGTCATCCTCACGATGAGCGATTCGCGCGAGGACCTGGCCGCGGCATTGCGCATGGGTGCGCGCGGCTACCTCCTCAAGGACATGGATCCGCAGGACGTCATCGATTCGATCGTGCGGGCCGCGCGGGGCGAGCTCGTCGTCGCCCCCGCAATGACCGGCAAGCTGGCCGGGCTGCTCGAGGGTGGACCGCAGGCCCCGCCGGGAGGCTCGCTGGAGCAACTGACTGCGCGCGAGCGCGAGATCCTGGCGCAGGTCGCGCGCGGCCTGAGCAACAAGGCGATCGCCAAGGAACTCGGAATCAGCCACGACACCGTCAAGCTGCACGTCAGGCACATCCTGTCCAAGCTGGGCTTCACGTCGCGGGTCGAGGCCGCGGTATTCGCGAGCGAGCAGCGCCTGGGCGGCGTACACCTGGGCACCGAGAGCGCCTCCACGTCTCCGCCGCTTGCCCGGCTCGTTCACTCGCGATAGGGCCTGTTCAGGCCGCGATCGCAGGCAGGGCCCGTCAACGTCGGGATCGCGAGGGGTCGCGAATCAGTCGGCGAACGTTTGCGCGCCGGATGCCGTTGAAGCTCCGGCGCTGCCGGGCAGCGTGCCCTCGAACCACTTCAGCTTCTCGCGCAGGCGCACAACCTCGCCGACGATGATCAGCGTGGGGGGCTTGAGCTCCGCCTGCGCCGTCAACCCGGGCAGCGTGCCCAGGGTGCCGGCGATGACGCGCTGGTTGCGCTGCGTGCCTTGCTGCACGATCGCCGCAGGGGTCGACTCGGGCAACCCGTGCTCGACCAGTCGCGCGCACAGTTCCGGCAGGCCCTGGAAACCCATGTAGCAGACCAGCGTCTGGCCGGGTCGCGCCAGCGCGGGCCAGTCGAGATTCATCGTGCCGTCGCGCAGATGACCGGTGAGCAGCACGCAAGCGTGCGCGTGGTCGCGGTGCGTGAGCGGAATGCCGGCGTAGGCGGCCACGCCTGCCGCGGCAGTGATGCCCGGCACGACCTGGAAACGGATGCCGTGCGCTGACAGCGTCTCGATCTCCTCGCCGCCGCGGCCGAAGATGAACGGGTCGCCGCCCTTGAGCCGGACCACGCGGTTGCCGGCAAGCGCGAGCTCGACCATCAGCGCGTTGATGGCCTCCTGGCGCATCGCGTGGCGGTTGCGTTCCTTGCCCACGTAGACGCGCCGTGCCGATGCGGCCGCCAGCGCCATGATCTCCGGCGAAACGAGGTTGTCGTAGAGCAGCACGTCGGCCTGCTGCATCAGGCGCAGCGCACGCAACGTCAGCAGCTCGGGGTCGCCCGGCCCGGTGCCGACCAGCGCGACCTCTCCGCGCGCCAGCGCAGGCGCTGCCGCAGGCAGCCTGACGGGATCCGGCGCCGCGGTTTCTGCGCTGTCCATCGCGGATTCGTTCACGGCTTCTCAGGCCGCTTCGGTCGTGGCGGGTGCCGTCGCAGTGCGCGCCATGGCGGCGCCGCGGCGGCTCGCGCTCGCCGCGGCGCGGGCGGCACGAGGCCTTCCGGTTACGTTGCGCACGAACTCCACGAAACGCGCGGGCCATTGGTTGCCGCCGACGCTGCGCAGGTGCGCGTACGACGCCAGCACGTTGCGATGGACGATGCCGTCCCGCTTGCCGTCGATGCCGTATCCGCGCAGCACGCGGTATGCGTAACGCAGGCCGGGATCGCCATCGACGAGGCGCGAGTGGTGGAACTCGTGCGCATGTACTCTGGCGGGCGCCGTGCCCGGCCACGGGAACGCGGAGGTTTCCTCCAGCGTCACGTAGCCGCGGCCGACCGCACGGTCGTGCATCACCACGTCGGCCGGCAGCGCACCGACCATCTCGTGGCGAACGCCGTTCCAGGTGATCGAGCGTGCCAGGTACATCAGGCCGCCGCATTCGGCGTAGACCGGCAGGCCGGCCTCGATGCGCGCGCGCAGCGCGTGGCGCAGCGACGCGTTGGCGGCCAGGCGCGCGGCAAGCGCCTCGGGAAAGCCGCCGCCGATGAACAGTCCGTGCAGCTCGGGCAGTTCGCCATCGCGCAGCGTGTCGATGCTCACCAGCTGCGCGCCTGCGCGCTCGAGCGCTTCGAGGTCGTCGGGATAGTAGAACGCGAACGCCTCGTCGCGCGCGATGCCGATTCGCAGGGGGGTGCCGCGGTCGGACGGCGCGGCCACGGCAACGTTCGCGGCGGCGGATCGCCCCGGTGCCGGCGCCCGGGCGGCCTGCAGCAGCGCGTCCAGGTCGACCCCTTCGGCGACGGCCTCGCCAAGCGTGGCCACCACCTGCGCGGCCTCGCCGGCCTCGTTGCTGGGCACCAGTCCGAGGTGGCGTTCGACGATCGTCAGGCGCCGGTCGTCGCCGAGCGCGCCAAGTACCGGAATGTCGGTATAGCGCTCGAGCGCCTGACGCAGGCGGCCCTCATGGCGCGCGCCGCCGACGCGGTTGAGCACCACGCCGGCGATGCGCGCACGCGGCTCGAACGCCTGGTAGCCGAGCACCAGCGGCGCGATGCCGCGCCCCGTGCCGCGTGCGTCGAGTACCAGCACCACCGGCAGCCCGAGCCGGCAGGCCAGCGCGGCGTTGCTGTCGCTGCCGTCGTCGGCACTGCCGTCGTGCAACCCCAGGCTGCCTTCCACCACGGCCACGTCGGCTGCCCCGGCGTGCCGCAGGAAACTGGATTCGATCTCGTCCCAGTCGCTCAGCCGCGGATCGAGATTGCGGCAGGCGCGTCCGGCCGCCAGCGTCAACCACAGCGGGTCGATGTAGTCGGGTCCCTTCTTGAACGGTTGCACCGCCAGGCCGCGCCGGCGAAGGGCCGCGCACAGGCCGATCGACAGCGTGGTCTTGCCGGAGGACCGGCGCGTGGCAGAGACGAGCAGGCGGCTCATCGCGCGGCTCAGTGATTGGCTGCGGCCGCGGGCGAGGGCGACGGGGCGGCCGCGGGCGACGGGTCGCGCGGCAGGAAGTCGAGCACGCGCACGCCGATCAGCGTGACGAGGAAGGCCGCCGCCACGCCGCCGATGCCGAGGATCAACTCCGGCAGCGACGGCACGTACGGCGCGACCTGGCCGTCGAAGAACGTCGAGCTGGTTTCGGCGCCCGGGAACAGGTCGAGCGGCCATGCCTGCCCGCCGATGATGAATACATACAACGCACAGAATGCCCCCGCGATCACCAGCGCGCCGGCGATCAGCGAATCACGCGGACCGCCGCGCCCACGCCCGTACACCAGCCACAGCGGAGCCAGGCTGCCCACGAGCACGTAGCCGGCCCAGAACAGCAGCGGATAGACGCCGCCGTCGACCAGGATGAAGCGCTCGAAGGCGACGTTGCGCGCGAAGTACAGGTTGACCATGTGGTGAGCCGCCATCATGTACAGCGTCGCGGCGACGAACACGCCGAGCAGGCGCGTCATGCGCCGGCTCGTGTCGGCCGGCAGCGTCATGCCGTTCCACGCGTAGACCGCGGCCTGCACGAGCAGGAACACCGCCAGGCCCCAGGCGAACGACATCAGGATGAACATCGGCGGGAGCAGCGCCGAGCCGTAGGCCTCGCGTGCCACCAGGAAAGCGAAGATCGAGCCGGTGCCGGTGGTGAGCACGAGGCGCCAGATGAACGCGGCCAGGCCGGCTGGCTTGGAGTACGGGTTCATGCGCCGCTCCATCAGCGTCCACAGGTAGATGACCGCGATGGCGACCATGCCCGTGTACAGGAACACGTTCCAGGCGAACACCGACGTGAAGTTGTAGTGCGTGGCGGCGACGATCAGCCGTTCGGGACGCCCGAGGTCGAGCATCAGCACCATCAGGCCGCCGGCCAGCATTGCGATGCACAGCAGCGCCGACAGTGGCGCGCGCGCCTTGTAAGGCGCCTGGCCGAACACCGAGCCGATCGAGGCCACGTTGAGCACGCCTGAGGCCGCCACGATCAGGAAGATCGCGAACACGTGCGGCAGTCCCCAGACCACGTGGTTGTTCATGCCGGTGACGATGTGGCCTTCGACCTCCATGTAGTGCGCCGCGCCCAGGCCGGCGGCAACGACCGCTGCGCCGAGCACCGCCAGCAGCCAGAACCGGTGCGCGGGAGGAGTGGTGTCGGAACGTGCGTGCATGATCAGATTCCGTGATAGCGCACGCCGGTGTCGAGCCGCAGGTCTTCGCGGATGCGCGTCGTGGCGATCTCGCGGATGCGCCGCGCGATCGCGCTTTCGGGATCGTTCAGGTCACCGAAGAGCATCGCCTGCTCCGGGCAGGACTCGACGCATGCGGGCTGCCGGCCCTGGTCGACGCGGTGCACGCACAGGGTGCAACTCTCTACGCAGCCCTTGCCGCGCGGCACCTCGGGTTTCTGGTCGGTGAGCGCCTCGTGCACGAAGCTGCGTGCCTTGTACGGGCACGCCATCACGCAGTAGCGGCAGCCGATGCAGGTGTGCCGGTCGACCAGCACGATGCCGTCGGCGCGCTTGAACGAGGCGCCGGTGGGGCAGACGTCGACACAGGGCGGATTCGCGCAGTGCTGGCACATCACCGGGGCACTGGACACGCGGCCGGTATCCTTGCGGCGGATCTCGACCTTGCGGATCCATTGCGAGTCGGTCGGCAGCGTGCCGCCCGACAGGCCATTCTCGGTATTGCAGGCCTTCACGCATTCGTTGCACTCGGGCGTGCAGCGCGTGGTGTCGATCAGCATGCCCCAGCGCTGCTTCGACGAAGCCGGTTCGCCGGCGGGGCGCGCGCCTTGCGCGGCTGCGACCTCGATCAGGCGGATGCCGGGCGCGAGCAGCACGCCGGCCAGTGCGGTGCCGGCTGCGGCGAGCAGCGCGCGACGCGCATC
>CAZBTE010000122.1:0-7044 GCA_964494665.1 uncultured Limnobacter sp. | reverse complement strand
GGCCAAGCTGCTCGAAGACCTGTACTGGCTCGCCAAGCGGGTGCTGCAGGGCGACGCGCCGTCGGCACAGGTGCGTCTGGACGCTACGCGCGCCGAGGCGGTGCGGCTGCTCAACCTGTACGCGATCGCACCCGAGCGCTACGCGCGGTTCTGGGCGCAGCTCGACGTGGCCTACTTCCTGCGCAACGACGCGCAGGACATCGCCTGGCACGCGCGCGTGCTGTTTCGCCATGCCGACACGCGCGTGCCGGTGGTGCGTGCACGCCTGGCGCCGATCGGCGAGGGTTTCCAGGTGGTGGTCTACCAGCCCGACCAGGCCGACCTGTTCGCGCGCATCTGCGGCTACTTCGACAGCAAGAACCTGTCGGTACTCGATGCGCGCATCCACACCACCCGGCACGGCTATGCGCTGGACACCTTCCTTCTGGTGGACCCGGCCAGCTCGGCCCACTATCGCGAGTTGCTGCTGCAGGTGGAAAGCGAGCTCGCCCGGCACCTGGCAGCCGCCGGCGAGCTGCCCGCGCCGGTGCGCGGGCGCAGTTCGCGCCGCTCGCGCTATTTTCCGATCGAACCGTCGGTGGATCTGCGCCCCGGCGAACGTGGCCCGCAGTTCCTGCTCTCGGTGGTCGCCAACGATCGCACCGGGCTGCTCTACGGCATCGCGCGCGTGCTGGTGCGCTACGGCGTGAGCCTGCACGCGGCGCGCATCACCACGCTGGGCGAGCGCGTCGAGGACGTCTTCCTGATCGACGGTGCGGCACTGCGCAAGCCGCGCCAGCAGCTGCAGTTCGAAACCGATCTGCTCGAGGCGCTGCGCGCATAGGCGTCGCAGCAGCCGCTCACGCGCCGCGCGCAACCTCGACCAGGATGCGCCTGACGCGACCCATCGTGGCGTCGAGCACCACTCCGATCGCCTCGAGCGAGATGGCCGCATGGCTGTCGCCGCGGCCGGCGGCCACGTTCGCGACCGGAGACAGTGCAGCGTAGGCGAGCTGGCACTCGCGCGCCAGTGCCGCCTCGGGCATGCCGGTCATGCCCACCAGGCAGCAGCCGTCGCGCTCCAGGCGATCGATCTCGGCCGCTGTCTCCAGGCGCGGCCCCTGCGTGCAGCCGTACACGCCGCCGTCGATCACCGGCTCGCCGGCTCGCTCGGCGGCCTCGAGCACCCGGCGACGCATCGTGGCGTCGTACGGCAGCGTGAAGTCGATGTGCATGACCGGCTGTTCGGTGCCCTCGAAGAACGTGTGACGGCGGCCCGACGTGTAGTCGATGATCTGGTCCGGAACGACCAGCGCGCCGGCGACGCAGTCGGCGCGGATGCCGCCGACGGTGGCCACGGCCACCACCCTGCTCACGCCTACCGAGCGCAGCGCCCAGATGTTGGCCCGGTAGTTGATCTCGTGCGGCGCGATCGTGTGGCCGTAGCCATGCCGCGCCAGGAACACGATCGGGTGCCCGTCGATCTCGCCGTAGGTCAGCGCACACGAGGGGTCGCCGTACGGGGTGCGCACCACCTCGCGCCGTGCGTTGCCCAGGTCGGCGAGTTTCGCCAGGCCGCTGCCGCCGATGATTGCAAGCATTCCCTTCCCCTCGTTGTGTCGGTCTTGCGGCCTTCAGCCGCCGCACATGCGCAGCAGCGCCGCTTCGTCGATCACCGCAACGTCCAGTTCGCGCGCGCGTTCGAGCTTCGAGCCGGCCGATTCACCGGCCACCACGAAATCGGTCTTGCGCGACACGGACGAGGCCACCGTGCCACCGTGGCGCCGGATCAGCGCCTGCGCCTGCTCGCGCGACAGCGTCGGCAGCGTGCCGGTGACGACGAAGGTGCGCCCGGCCAGCGCATCGCCGGTCGCTTCGTCCCCGGACTGCCAGCGCATGCCGGCCTCGCGCAGCGCAGCGATTACTTCGCGATTGTGCGGCTCGGCGAAGAACTGCTGAAGGCTCGCGACGATCTCCGGTCCCACCCCCTCGAGCGGCACCGGTTCGGGTGCTTCGCCGCGTGCCCGGCGCTTCGCGTTCTCCTTCTGCACCGCCGACTTGGCCTGGGCGAGTCCCGCCCAGTCCTCGTTCATCAGCGCGTCCGGATCGCGATAGCGTTGCGCCAGCACGCGAGCGACTTCCTCGCCCACGTGCCGGATCCCCAGCGCGAACAGGAAGCGCGCAAAGCTGACGCGGCGCGAGCGCTCGATGGCGGCCACCAGGTTGGCCGCCGATTTCTCGCCCATGCGGTCGAGCGACGCCAGCGTGGCGGCGTCCAGCCGGTACAGGTCGGCCGGCGTGCGCACCAGTTGCGCATCGACCAGCTGCTCGACCACCTTCTCGCCCAGGCCCTCGATGTCCATCGCGCGGCGCTGCGCGAAGTGCAGCAGGGCCTGCTTGCGTTGGGCCGGACAGTACAACCCGCCGATGCAGCGCCAGTCGGCCTCGCCCGGCTCGCGCACGACTGCCGAACCGCACACCGGGCAGGCGGGCGGCATCCGGAAGGCACGCCGCGGGGATTCGCCGCGGCGCTCGGGCAGCGCACGCACCACTTCCGGGATCACGTCGCCGGCGCGCCGAACCACCACGGTATCGCCGATCAGCAGGTCCTTGCGCGCGATCTCGTCCTCGTTGTGCAGCGTCGCGTTGGTGACCGTGACGCCGCCGACGAATACCGGCTGCAGGCGCGCCACCGGCGTGAGCTTGCCGGTGCGCCCCACCTGCACCTCGATGTCGAGCAGTTCGGTGAGCGCCTCTTCGGCAGGGAACTTGTGGGCGAGCGCGTAGCGCGGCGCACGCGCGACGAAACCGATCGCGTCGTGCCAGTCGCGCCGATCGACCTTGTAGACCACGCCGTCGATGTCGTAGGCGAGCGTGGGGCGCCGGGCCTGCATCCCTCGATAGAACTCGAGCAGCCCGGGCGGGCCGTCGGCCAGCGCGCGCTCCGCGCCGACCGGCAGGCCGGCGCTGGCGAGCCAGTCGAGCAGCCCGGAATGCGTGGCCGGCGGATCGATGCCGGCGAACTCGCCGATGCCGTAGGCGAAAAAGCGCAGCGGTCGCGCAGCGGTGATTGCCGGATCGAGCTGCCGCAGGCTGCCGGCCGCCGCGTTGCGCGGATTGACGAACTCGCGCTCGCCCGCTTCGCGCTGGCGAGCGTTCAACCGTTCGAAGTCGCGCCGGAACATCAGGACCTCGCCACGCACCTCGAACACCGGCGGCGCGATGCCGCGCAGGCGCAGCGGAATCGCACGCACCGTGCGCAGGTTTGCCGTGACGTCCTCGCCGGTGGCGCCGTCGCCGCGCGTCGCACCCTGGACCAGCCGCCCGCTCTCGTAGCGCAGGCTCACGGCCACGCCGTCGTACTTCAGCTCGGCGCTGTAGCGCAGTTCGGCCACGGGCAGGCGCTCCTCGGCCAGTCGTTCGCGCACGCGCCGGTCGAACGCCAGCACCCCCGCTTCGTCGAATGCGTTGTTCAGCGACAGCATCGGCGCGGCGTGGCGCACCGCGGGAAAGGCGCCCGACACGCCGCCGCCGACGCGCTGGGTCGGCGAGTCGGGGTCGTGCAGCGACGGATGATCGCGCTCGAGCGCCTGCAACTCGCGAAACAGCCGATCGTACTCGGCGTCGGGCACGCTCGGCGCGTCGAGCACGTAGTACTCGTGCTCGTAGCGGGCCAGCAGTGCGCGCAACTGTTCGGCGCGCTCTCGCGGGGAGTCCACCCGATGCCGCCCGGGGTAGTTTGAACAGGCCCTAGTTGAACACCCGCAGCGCCAGCGCCGAGCCGGCCGGAACGCCGATCGCCTCGAGCGATTGGTAGCGCTGCGCCAGCTGGCGCCCGATCTGCGCCAGCGATGCCTCCGCGAGCGCCCGCCCGCCATCGTCGACGACGCGCCCGCCGAGTCGCCGCGCACAAGCGTTCGCGGCCTCGACCATGCGCTCCCAGGCGTTCCAGGAGGGCGACGAGCGGGGCACGTCGAGAAGAAAGGTCAGGCGATTCGGAGCGTCGGCCAGTGCCACCGAGAAGATCACTTCGCCCTGCGGACCGAGGCGCGCATAGCGGTTGCTGCCACGCTCGACCACCGAAAGCGAGCCGGCGAGCGCCGCGAGCTGCGCCGGACCGAGCGCCTCGGGCGCCTCGACGTTCACGCCCACCTGCGCATCGAGTTGCGCGCAGGTGGCGTCGAGGTCGCGTGCGCGCGCCAGCACGGCCGCCATCTCGGGGATGTCGACCGGCGCCGACAGCGCTTCGGCGATCGACTGCACGCCGGCGACGAAGTCCGAGTATTCCAGCGCGTTGAGCGCACCGTGCCGATTGGCCATCAGGATGCCGACCCGCAGCGCATCGTACTGGCGCACTGGCGTCAGCGCACTCCATGGCTGCGCCGCGCCATCGGCGATGCGGCCTTCCACCGCCACCGGCTTGGCGCCGGCGCGCCGGAAACGCTGCGTGAGCGCCACCAGGCGCTCGCCGCCGAACGCCGATGGCAGCGGCATCTCGACGATGCAGTCGAACACCTCGGACAGCACCGGCTGCCCACCGTCTACGCCGGTGCCCGCAAGCCCCTCTTCGTCCCGCGCCGGGCCGTCGCGCGCAGGCACGTCCGCTGCTGCACCGGCGACGCGATCCACGGGCGCGCCGGCAAGCGGCGCGGCACGCGCGGCGTCGGGCGCATCGGCCCGCAGCTCGCGCGCCGCCGCCGGATAGGTGGCCGCCTCGAATTCCGCCTCGGGTGCGTCGTCCGGCGCACGCCACGCCGCGGGTGCCGGCACCTCGGCCTGTGCGGCACCGCCACCCTGCCCCGCGCGCGACTCATGCCCCGCGCGCGACTCATCGTATGCGCTTCCCGGCACATCCAGGCGCGGCTCGCCGCGCGCGACCGGCGGCGGTGGCGAAGCCGCCTCCGGCACGTCGCGTGCACGCGGCACCGCCCTGTCGTGCGCATCGCGCGCACCGCGCATGCCTTGCGACAGGCGCGCCCACTTCGGCCACTTCAGGCCGGTGCGCGATGACTGGTGCAGGTTGTAGACGAGTGCGACCGCAACCGCGAGAACGACCAGCAGCAACAGGCTGATGGCCAGGCTGCTCACGCCGCCTCCGCCATCTGCGAGGCGGCTTCGAGGTCGACCGCCACGATGCGCGAAACGCCGCGCTCCTGCATCGTGACGCCGATCAGTTGCTGAGCCAGTTCCATCGCGATCTTGTTGTGCGTGATGAACAGGAACTGCGTGTGCTCGGACATGCGCCGCACCATGTCGCAATAGCGCTCGGTGTTGGCATCGTCGAGTGGCGCGTCGACCTCGTCGAGCAGGCAGAACGGTGCCGGATTCAGCTGAAACAACGCGAACACCAGCGCGATGGCCGTCAACGCCTTCTCGCCGCCCGACAGCAGGTGGATCGTGGTGTTGCGCTTGCCGGGCGGCTGCGCCATCACCTGGATGCCGGCGTCGAGGATCTCGTCGCCGGTGAGGATCAGCTTGGCTTCGCCGCCACCGAACAGCTGCGGGAACAGTTGCCCGAAGTGGCGGTTGACCGTGTCGTAGGTCTCCTGCAGCAGCTCGCGCGTTTCGCGATCGATGCGCCGGATCGCATCCTCGAGCGTGGCGATCGCCTCGTTCAGGTCGGCAGACTGCGCGTCGAGGAAGCCCTTGCGCTCGCGCGACTGCGCCAGTTCGTCGAGCGCCGCGAGGTTCACCGGCCCGAGCGCCGCGATGGCGTTGGCAAGACGCGTCACCTCGCCCTGCAACCACGACGGCCGCGGCGGATCGGCGAATGCCGCCCGCAGCGCCGCGATGCCATCGTGGTCGACCTGCGCTTCGGCGAGCTGGCCTGCGTACTGCTCGGTGTTCATCCGCGCGGCCTGCTCCTGCAGCTGCAACTCGGTGAGCTGGCGGCGCAGCGGCTCCTGCGCACGCTCGACGCTCAGGCGCTGCTCCTCGCGCGTGCGCAGCGTCTGCGTGAGCTCGTCCAGCCGCTCGCGCGCCGCGGCGAGCGCCTGCTCGGCGGTGCTGCGCGCCCCGAGCGCGTCCTGCAGCGCCTGCCGCGCAGTTGCATCGGACAGCTGCTCGAGCTTCTCGAGCAGGCCGGCACGCTCGGAGGCCGCCTGGGCCGCCATCGCCTGGCCCTGTGCGAGCAGCGCTTCCAGCCGCTCGATGTTGCCCTCGATCGAGCGCACCGCGAACGCAGCTTCCTGCGCGTCGCGCTCCTGCGCACGCAGCTCGTCGCGACGCTCGGCCAGCTGGCGCTCGGCCTGCTCGAATGCGAGCTGCAGGTCTTCGGCCTGCTGCTGGCGCTCGCCCAGTTCGCCGTCGAGTTGCTCGAAGCGGCCGGTCTCGGCGGCGATCGTGCCCTCGAACTCCTCGATCCGGGCCGCCAGCTCCTCGAGCTCGCCCGTGATGCGCTCGCTGCTCTCGGAGATGCGCGCGCGTTCCTGCTCCAGGCGCTGCACGTCGAGGCGCAGGCCGGCCATCTGCTTGAGCGCGCGATTGTGCTCGTCGCGCAGCGCCATCAGCGCCGCCAGCTGCTCGGAGGCGCCCGCCTCGACGCGCGCCGCACGCGCGCGCGCGTCGTCGACCAGCAGTTGCTGGGCACGCTGCTCGCGCGTGAGATTCTCGAGTTCGTGGCGCCGCGCAAGCACGCCTTCCTGCTCCGAGTCGGCGGCATACATCAGCACCGACTGGCGCCCGACCAAGTGGCCGTCAGCGACCACGAAGCGCGCGCCGGCAGGCAGCTCGGCACGTCGCGCCATCGCCGCATCGAGCGAATCGGCCACGTAGCAACCGGCCAGCCAGTCGGCCAGCAGCGACTGGATGCCCGCATCGCCGGTGTGCACCACCGACAGCAACGGGCGCAGGCCCGGCACCGCAGCGCCAGCGTCCGGTCCGGGCACCGGCGCGAAGAACCCGACCTTCGAAGGCGGCGCATCGGCCACCAGGCCGACGACGTGCTCCAGCCGCCCGACTTCGAGCGCGTTGACGCGCTCGCGCAGCACGGACTCGAGCGCGTTCTCCCAGCCATCGTCGATGCGCAGCTTCTGGTACAGCCGCGCCAGCCGATCCAGCCCATGC
>CAZBTE010000121.1:0-7079 GCA_964494665.1 uncultured Limnobacter sp. | reverse complement strand
TCGACCGTCCGTACCCGGTGAACGCCGAGTGCCTGGCCGATTCGCTGCTGCTGCATATCTCGAAGGCCTCGATCGACAGCGAACTGGCGCGCGATCCGCGCCTGGCGCGCCGGATGATCGCCGGCCTGAGCCGGCGCCTGGTGGGGCTGGTGCACGACGTCGAGGCGTATTCGCTGCGCTCGGGCATGCAGCGCGTGATCGGCTACCTGCTGCGCGATCTCGATCGGCGCGGCGATGCGACCGCCACACAGCCGCTGCGCATCGTGCTCGACACCAGCAAGGGCGTCATTGCGTCGCGCCTGAACCTCACCCCGGAGCACTTCTCGCGCATCCTGGGCGAACTCAGCAACGAGGGGCTGATCAGCGTGCGCGGCGCCGAGATCACCATTCTCGACCCCGAGCGGCTGCGCGCATTCCTCGCCTGAGCGGCGCGATCGCGTCCGCGAAAAAAAAAGGCGGCTCTTCGAGCCGCCCTCGTTGCCGGCCTCGCGGCGCGGCTACTTCGCGCCGGCGAGAACCCAGGCGACCAGCGCCTTGACGTCGGCGTCGGGTACTGCAGCGTTCGGAGGCATCGGGACCGGTCCCCAGACGCCCGACCCGCCTTTCTTCACTTTCTCGAAAAGCTTGCCCGCAGCCGCGGCATCACCCTTGTACTTCGCGGCGACGTCCTTGTACGCGGGACCGACCATCTTCTTGTCGACCGAGTGACAGGCGGTGCAGTTGTATTTCTTGGCCATGGCCGTGTCGGCCTGGGCGGGCGCGGCCACGCCTACCGCAGCTGCGGCGAAGGCGATTCCGGCCATCAGGGACTTCGTCATCGTTGCTATCCTCCGATCAGGTCAATAGACGTCGTGCTGCGTATTGTAGACGTTGAACTTGCCCGTGGGCGTGATCAGGCGAGGGTCTTTGATCACGGCCTTCAGCTTGCGTGTCTTGTCGTCGACGACCACGATCGCCGATTCCTGGTTCTTCGCGCTCCACACCGAGAACCACACCTCGTCGCCCGCCTTGTTGTATTCGGGCTGCGTGATCCGCTTGGCGCCCTCGCCGACCTTCGCCCACTCGGCGATCGGCAGCACTTCGAACGGCTTGTCGAGATTGCGGATATCGAACACCGCGATCGACTGGGCGATCTTCGCGTCGGGGTTCAGCGGCGTGTCGACCCACAGGTTGGTCGATTTCGGATGCGTCTTGATGAACAGGTTGCCGCCGCCTTGTCCCTTGAGCGAGCGCACGACCTTCCACGCGCTCTTCGGGTGCTTCTTCGGATCGGTGCCGATCAGCGCGATCGACTCGTCGCCGAGGTGCCCGGTGGCCCACACCGGCCCGTACTTCGGATCGCGGAAGTTGGCGCCGCGCCCCGGATGCGGGATGCGGCCCACGTCGACCAGCGCAGCCAGCTTGTCTTCCTTGCTGTCGATCACCGCGATCTTGTTCGACTCGTTGGCCGCCACCATGAAGTAGCGCTTGGAGGCCTCCCAACCGCCGTCATGCAGGAAGCGGGCGGCGCCGATCTCGGTGACCTTCAGGTTCTTCAGGTCGGTGTAGTCGACCAGCAGGACCTTGCCGGTCTCCTTGACGTTGACGATGAACTGCGGCTTGTCGTGGGCACCCACGATCGCGGCCACGCGCGGCTCCGGGTGGTATTCCTGCGTGTCGACCGTCATGCCGCGGGTGGCCTGGATCTTCAGCGGCTCGAGCGTGTCGCCCTTCATGATCACGTACTGCGGCGGCCAGTAGGTGCCGGCGATCGCGTAGACGTCCTCGTACTTCTTGTGCTTGGAGGTCTCCACCGAGCGCGCTTCGAGCCCGACGCGGATCTCCGCGACGTTGTCGGGCTTCTCCATCCACAGGTCGATCAGGTTGATCCTCGCATCGCGGCCGATCACGTACATGTAGCGCCCGGACGCCGACATGCGCGAGATGTGCACGGCGTAGCCGGTCTTGACGACGTTGATGATCTGCTTGGAGGCGCCGTCGATCAGGGCCACTTCACCGGTGTCTCGCAGCGTCACCGAGAAGAGGTTGTCGATGTCCCACTTGTTCATCTTCTTCTTCGGGCGCTTGTCCGGCGCGACGAGGATCTTCCACGTCTTCTTCATGTCCTCCAGGCCGAACTCCGGCGGCGTGGGCGGCTCCTGCTGGATGTAGCGCGCCATCAGGTCGACCTCGGCGTCGGTCATCTCGCCCGAGGTGCCCCAGTTGGGCATGCCCGCCGGCGAGCCGAACTTGATGAACGTCTTCAGGTATTCGGAGCCACGCTCGAGCGTGATGTCGGGCGTCAACGGCTTGCCGGTGGCGCCCTTGCGCAGCACCCCGTGGCAACCTGCACAGCGCTCGAAGTAGATCTGGCGGGCGGTGTCGAACTCCGCCTTGGTCATCGGCGGGGCTTTCGGGTTGATGTTGTGGTGCAGCTCTTCGTTGCCGAGCGGCGAGCTGCCGGCCTGGTAGCGCACCTCGGGCTCGGACACGCCCTTGTGCTTCTCCTTCTCCTGGGCCGATGCACCGGCCGCGGCCAGCGAGAGCGCCGCAGCGCAAAGTAGCGAAATCGACAACCCGATTCGGGTACTGCCCATCCTCATCTCCTGCAGTGTGCGCCGCGCCCGGAATGTCCGTCGCGGATCGAGAAAAACACGGAAGTGTCCGCGTAGCGGACGCCGATGGTCATTGATGCGTGTCAATCGACCCGCCGCAATGGCTGCGGGAGCGCGATGAACCCGCAACTCTGCCACATATCGACCGCGGGCATTGCGCCCGCGCGCCGCGGTTCAGGGCTTGACGACGACCACGCCGTGCATTTCCGGGTGCGGCCCGCAGGTGTAGCGATACTCGCCCGGTGCATCGAAGCGCCGCTGCCAGCTCTCGCCGGGAAACATCCGCTCCGATTCCACGCCACCCGCACCGGTGAACAGCACCGAGTGGCTGACGCGCTTCTCGAGGTTGATCCATTTCACGGTGGTGCCGGCCTCGATCGTGATTCGTGCGGGCTCGAAAGCGTAGTCGCGGATGCGAACCTCGACCGCCTGTGCGCCTGCACTCGGCGGCGCGGCCGACAGGAGGGTCGCCGCCAGCAGCAGCGCGGTGCGGGCGGCACTGGCCCGGAAGGATCGACGCAAGGGCATGGGCAACCTCGGGAGACTTAACCAGCGCGGTCCCGCCAGCGACGGGCGCAACGCGAGCGGCACACGCGAATGTAGATCCGAACGCGTCGCATTTGCGGTGCTGCAATGCACCATCGAACTTGACGTGCGTCAAGTCGCGGTCCGTGGCGAAGCACAGAATGTCCACAAATCCGATAAGGACATTCCAGTCCTCGGCGCCATGAACATCACCGGCATCGTCGTCTACGCCAGCCCCGAACGCTCGGGGGCGGTGCGCGACGCGCTGGTGCACATGACGGGCGTCGAAGTCCACGCGATCACGCCGGAAGGGCGCATGGTCGTGACCGTGGAGCAACCCGACGACGGTACCGCCACCCGAACGCTCGACGCGATCGCACGGGTCGACGGCGTCCTGTCCACCGCGCTCGTCTATCACCACGACGAGCCACTCGACGACGATACGAATCGCTGACCAGGAGTGCGAGACATGTCCATCACCCGACGCGAATTCATCAGGAACAGCGCGGTCGCGACCACTGCGGCAGCGGCCGGTGTCACCCTGCCGGGCGTCCAGGATGCGCTTGCCCAGGCGCAGGCCGACGACAGCATCAAGTGGGACAAGGGTGTCTGTCGATACTGCGGCACCGGATGCGGGGTGCTGGTCGGGGTGCGCGACGGGCGCGTGGTCGCAACGCAGGGCGACCCCGATGCGCCGGTCAACAAGGGACTGAACTGCATCAAGGGCTACTTCCTCGCCAAGATCCAGTACGGGAAGGACCGGCTCACCACGCCGCTGCTGCGCATGAAGGACGGCAAGTACGACAAGAACGGCGAGTTCGCGCCGGTCACGTGGAAGCAGGCCTTCGACGTGATGGAAGAGAAGTGCAAGGCGGCGCTCAAGGCCAAGGGGCCGACCTCGATCGGCATGTTCGGCTCGGGCCAGTGGACGATCTGGGAAGGCTACGCCGCCAACAAGCTGTTCAAGGCGGGCTTCCGGTCGAACAACCTCGATCCCAACGCGCGCCACTGCATGGCCTCGGCGGTGATGGGCTTCATGCGCACCTTCGGCGCCGACGAACCGATGGGCGTGTACGACGACGCCGAGCACGCCGACGCGTTCGTGCTGTGGGGCTCGAACATGGCCGAGATGCACCCGGTGCTGTGGTCGCGCATCACGGACCGGCGCCTGACCGCGAAGCACGTGAAGATCTTCGTGCTGTCCACGTACGGACACCGCTCCAGCGAGCTGGCCGACGTCGAACTGATCTTCAAGCCGCAGACCGATCTCGCGATCATGAACTACATCTGCCACTACATCATCGAAAGCGGCTCGGTGAACAACGACTTCGTGGCGAAGCACGTCCTGTTCCGCAAGGGCGTGACCAACATCGGCTACGGATTGCGCCCGAACCACCCGCTCGAGCAGGTGGCCGACAACAACGGCTACCCGGGCGCCGACGGCAAGCCGAAGGGCGATCCCAACGCTTCGTCGCCGATGACCTTCGACGAGTTCAGGGCCTTCGTGTCCGAGTACACGCTCGACAAGGTGAGCGAACTGTCCGGCGTACCGAAGGACAAGCTCGAGGCGCTGGCGAAGGCCTATGCCGACCCGAAGACCAAGGTCACGTCGTACTGGACCATGGGCTTCAACCAGCACACGCGCGGCACCTGGGTCAACAACCAGATCTACAACTGCCACCTGCTGGTGGGCAAGATCGCCGAACCGGGCAACAGCCCGTTCTCGCTCACCGGCCAGCCCTCGGCGTGCGGCACCGCGCGCGAGGTCGGCACCTTCGCGCACCGGCTGCCGGCCGACATGCTGCTGGCCAATCCCGCGCACCGCAAGGTCGCCGAGAAGATCTGGCAGCTTCCCGAGGGCACGATCGTCGGGCAGGTCGGCTACCACGCGGTGCTGCAGGACCGCATGCTGAAGGACGGCCGGCTGAACTTCTACTGGACCACCACCACCAACAACATGCAGGCCGGGCCGAACATCAACGGCGAGCGCTACCCCGGCTTCCGCAACCCGGCCAACTTCGTCGTCGTCTCCGACGCCTATCCCACCGTCACCGCGCTGGCGGCCGACCTGATCCTTCCGTCGGCGATGTGGACCGAGAAGGAAGGCGCGTTCGGCAACGCCGAGCGGCGCGGCCAGTTCTGGCGCCAGATGGTCAAGGCGCCGGGCGAGGCGAAGTCCGACCTGTGGCAGTACCTCGAGTTCTCCAAGCGCTTCAAGGTCGAGGAGGTGTGGCCCGAGGAGCTGCTCGCCAAGGCCCCGCAATACCGCGGCAAGACGCTGTACCAGGTGCTGTTCGCCAACGGCGTGATCGACAAGTTCCCGCTCGCCGAGCTCGAGCGTGTCAACGCCAGCGGCTACACCAACGACGAGTCGCGCGAGTTCGGCTTCTACGTGCAGAAGGGCATCTTCGAGGAGTACCGCCAGTTCGGCCTGGGCAAGGGCAAGGACCTCGGCGAGTTCGACGCGTACCACAAGGTGCGCGGGCTGCGCTGGCCGGTGGTCAACGGCAAGGAAACGCTGTGGCGCTACCGCGAGGGCTACGATCCGTATGTCAAGAAGGGCGAAGGCTGGCGTTTCTACGGCAAGCCCGACGGCAAGGCGTGGATCTTCGCGCTGCCCTACCAGCCGGCGGCCGAGGCGCCCGACGCCGACTACGACCTCTGGCTGTGCACCGGTCGCGTTCTCGAGCACTGGCACACCGGAACGATGACGCGCCGGGTGCCGGAGCTGCACCGCGCCTTCCCCGAGGCGTGGGTGTTCATGAACCCCGACGACGCGAAGAAGCGCGGCCTGCAGCGCGGCGACACCGTGAAGCTCGCGAGCCGGCGCGGCGAGATCACCACGCGCGTGGAGACGCGCGGGCGCAACCGCATGCCGGCCGGCCTGGTGTTCGTGCCGTTCTTCGACGAGGGACGGCTGGTCAACAAGCTGACACTGGACGCCACCTGCCCGATCTCGAAAGAGACCGACTTCAAGAAGTGCGCGGTGAAGGTCACGAAGGTGTAGCGCGGGATCACGAATGCAACGGGCGCCGCGCGGGGCGGATCGACACCCCGCCGGCGCGACAGCGATGAGCGAGCAGACCAAGCGGTCTCCGGCAAGCGGCAGGCGCCGGCAGTTCATTCTCGACGCGGCGAAGATGGCCTGCGGCGTGGGCCTGGTCGCCGGCGGGCTGGCCTTGTACGCGCGGCAGTCGAGCGCATTGCCACCGGGCGCACTGCGTCCGCCGGGCGCGCTGCCCGAGGCGCAGTTCCAGGGCGCGTGCATCCGCTGCGGCCTGTGCGTTCGCGACTGTCCGTACGACATTCTCGAGCTGGCCACGCCGGAAGAGCCGGTGGCCACCGGCACGCCGTACTTCGTCGCGCGCCGGCTGCCGTGCGAGATGTGCGAGGACATTCCGTGCGTGAAGGCGTGCCCGACCGGCGCGCTCGAGCATTCGCTCACCGACATCACGCAGGCGCGCATGGGCCTGGCGGTGCTGATCGATCACGAGACCTGCCTGAACCATCTCGGCATGCGCTGCGACGTCTGCTATCGCGTGTGCCCGCTGATCGACAAGGCCATCACGCTGGAGCCGCAGCACAACGCGCGCACCGGCAGTCACACGATGTTCATCCCGGTGGTGCACTCCGACGCGTGCACCGGCTGCGGCAAGTGCGAGCAGGCCTGTGTGCTCGAGACGGCGGCGATCAAGGTGCTGCCCGCCGAGCTGGCCAAGGGCGAGATCGGCGGACACTATCGACTGGGCTGGAAGGAGAAGGAGCGCGCCGGCGAGAGCCTGATCGCGCCCGACGCCGAGCATCGCTACCACCTGCCCGACGGGTACCGCTACGAGTACGGAGGACGCGGGCTGATTCGCGAGGAGCCCGGTGCGGCACCGGGCCCGGGGAGCGCGCCGCCCTCTGGTGCGCCGTCTTCAGGGGCGCCCCTTGGTGCGCCGCCCGCGGGCGCTGGAGCGC
>CAZBTE010000120.1:0-7191 GCA_964494665.1 uncultured Limnobacter sp. | reverse complement strand
CACGCGCACCGGCTTGGCGCCCCAGAGCTCCTCGAGGTTGTAGTAGGCGCGCACCGCCGGCTGCATGATGTGCACGACGGCGTCGCCGAGGTCGACGAGCACCCACTCTCCGGTGTCTCCGCCTTCCATCGACACGATCGTGCCGCCGGCTGCCTTGACCTTGTCGCGCACGTGCGCGGCGAGCGAACGCGTCTGCCGGTTCGAGGTGCCGGTGGCGATGATCACGCGATCGAAGAGCTCGGTCTGGCCGGTGGTATTGAAGACCCGGATGTCCTGGGCCTTGATGTCGTCGAGGGCGTCGACGACGATGCGCTGCAGCTTTCTCAGATCCATCCGGTTCCTTCCGACCTCCGTGTCGCTCTCAAACGGCGCCTGCCGCGGGCCGGTAGAGCCGATGCCGCTCAATATAGTCGAGAACGCGCGCAGGCAACAATTCGACCGGCCGCTCGCCGCGCGCGAGCCGTTCGCGCAGTGCCGAGGCCGATGCCGGCACCGGCGGCATCGCGAAGAACACGATTGCCCCGGCCGGTGTGTCGGGCAGTGCGTCGCGCCCATGCGCCGCGACCAGCGCCTCGACCGGCGCGTCGAAGTCCGACAGCGGGTTGGCGTTGCGCACCGTTGCCGCGATGTGGGCGTGCTGCAGCAGCTCGTCGTGGCGGTGCCACGTGGCGAGGTTGCGCAGCTGGTCGCTGCCGAGCACCAGCACGAGCGCCGGCTCGGCGCCCAACTCCGCGCGCAGCTCGAGCAGCGTGTCGATCGTGTAGCTCGGCCCCGTGCGTCGCGTTTCGCGATCGTCGACGACGAAGCCGGGAATGGCGCTGACCGCCAGTTGGACCATCGCCAGGCGCGCCTCGACCCCTGCGCCTGCGCCGGCCTTCTGCCACGAACGGCCGGTCGGCACGAAGCGCACCTCGTCCAGGCGCAGCGCGTCGCGCGCGGCGCGCGCAAGCGCCAGGTGGCCGACGTGAATGGGGTCGAAGGTGCCGCCGAGCAGGCCGATGCGTCGCCGCCGATCGGACACTGCTACACCCAGTCGCGCGGCACGAGGAACTCGTTCAGGCGCGCCTCGGGCGAGCCCGGCTGCGGCCGCCAGTCGTAGCGCCAGCGCGCCAGCGGCGGCATCGAGCACAGGATCGACTCTGCGCGCCCTCCGGACTGCAGGCCGAACAGCGTGCCGCGGTCGTAGACGAGGTTGAACTCGACATAGCGGCCGCGGCGCCAGGCCTGGAAGTCGCGCTCGCGTTCGCCGTACGGCAGGTCGCGGCGACGCTCGACGATCGGCGCGTAGGCGCCGAGGAATGCGTCGCCCACCGAGCGCACCAGCGCGAACGCCCGCTCGAAGTCGGGTGCGTTCAGGTCGTCGAAGAAGATGCCGCCCACGCCGCGCGCTTCGCCGCGGTGCTTCAGGTAGAAGTAGTCGTCGCACCACTTCTTGAAGCGTGCGTGATGGTCGGCGCCGAACGGCGCGAGCGCCTGCCGGCAGGCGTGGTGGAAATGCACGACGTCGTCCTCGAACGGGTAGTACGGCGTGAGGTCCATGCCACCGCCGAACCACCACACCGGTGCTGCGCCGGCGTCGCCCGGTGCGACGAAGAAGCGCACGTTCATGTGCACCGTAGGCACGTACGGGTTGCGCGGATGCAGGACCAGGGAAACGCCCATCGCCTCGAAGGCGCGCCCGGCGAGCTCCGCGCGATGCGCGCTGGCCGACGCCGGCAGGCGCGCGCCGTGCACCTGCGAGAAAAGCACCGCAGCGCGCTCGAGCAAGCCGCCTTCCTCGAGCACCCGGCTGGTGCCGCCGCCGCCCTCGGCACGCTGCCAGGAGTCGGTGGCGAACGATTGCCCGTCGAGCGCTTCGAGCCCGGTGACGATGCGCTGTTGCAGCCCGACCAGGTAGCTGCGTACCGCGCCGGCGTCGACGCCGGGTAGTGCTGCCGGCGCGGGCGCTTCGCTCATCGCGCGCTGCCGCGGCCGATTGCCCGGTGGCCGATGTCGCGGCGGTACTGCATGCCCTCGAAGCGGATCGAGTCGATCGCACGGTACGCACGTGCCTGTGCCATCTTGACCGAGTCGCCCAGCGCGGTCACGCACAGCACGCGCCCGCCGGCAGTCAGCGTGCGCGCGCCGTCGGCAGCGGTGCCCGCATGGAAAACCAGGCAGTCGTCGTCGAGCACGCAGCCGTTGGCCGGAATCCCGGAGATCTCGTCGCCGCGTTGAGGCGATTCGGGATAGCCGCGGGCGGCCAGCACCACGCCGAGCGCGGTGCGCCGGTCCCAGTCGATCGTCGCGGCATCGAGCGTTCCGGAGAGTGCGTGGTCGAAGACGCCGACCAGGTCGCTCTTCACGCGCGCCATGATCGGTTGCGTTTCCGGGTCGCCCATGCGGCAGTTGAATTCGAGCGCGCGCGCCCTGCCTGCGGCATCGATCATCAGGCCGGCGTACAGGAATCCGGTGTAGGGGTTGCCTTCGGCGGCCATGCCTTCGACCGTCGGCTTGATGATCTCGCGCAGCACGCGTGCATGGATCTCGGGCGTGACCACCGGTGCCGGCGAATAGGCGCCCATGCCCCCGGTGTTCGGCCCCTGGTCGCCGTCGCCCAGGCGCTTGTGATCCTGGCTGGTCACCAGGGGCAGCACGTGGTGGCCGTCGACCATCACGATGAAGCTGGCTTCCTCGCCCTCCAGAAACTCCTCGATCACCACGCGCGCCCCGGCGTCGCCCATCCGGTTGTCCACCAGCATGGCGTCGATCGCGGCGTGCGCCTCCTCCTTCGAGGCGGCAACCACCACGCCCTTTCCGGCGGCAAGTCCGTCGGCCTTGACGACGATCGGGGCGCCACGTCGCTCGACGTATGCGTGCGCGGCCGCCGCATCGGAGAACGTTTCGTAGTCGGCGGTGGGAATCGCATGGCGCTTCATGAATGCCTTGGCGAAGTCCTTCGACGACTCGAGTTGCGCGGCGCGCTGCGTCGGGCCGAAGATGCGCAGGCCCTTGGAGCGGAACAGGTCGACGATGCCCGCCGCGAGCGGCGCCTCGGGCCCGACCACGGTGAACGCGACTTTCTCGCGTTCGACGAACGCGGCGAGCGTCAGCGGATCGGTGATCGGCACGTTCTTCAGCGCGCGCTCGCGTGCCGTGCCGCCATTGCCCGGCGCGACATAGACGACCTGCACGCGTGCCGAGCGCGACAGCCGCCAGGCCAGCGCGTGCTCGCGGCCACCCGAGCCGACCACCAGGATCTTCATGTCACTGTCTCGTCGAACGCCGCGTTGTTGTACACCTGCTGCACGTCGTCGAGGTTCTCGAGCGAATCGAGCAGCTTCTGCATGCGGGCGGCGTCATCGCCGGCGAGCGCGATCTCGTTGAGTGGCTTCATGGTCACTTCGGCCACGTCGGGTTTCAGCCCGTTGCGAACGAGCGCCTCCTTCAGCGCGCCGAACTCGGCCGGGGCGCACAGCACTTCGATGCCGCCTTCGTCGTCGCTACCCACGTCGTCGGCGCCTGCCTCGATGGCCACCTCCATCACCTTGTCCTCGGAAGTGCCCGGGGCGAACAGGAACTGGCCGCAGTGCCTGAACTGGAACGCCACCGAGCCGTCGGTGCCGAGGTTGCCGCCGTTCTTCGAGAACGCGTGCCGCACCTCGGCGACGGTGCGCGTGCGATTGTCGGTGAGGCAGTCGACGATCACCGCCGCGCCGCCGATGCCGTAGCCTTCGTAGCGGATCTCCTCGTAGGTCACGCCTTCGAGGCCGCCCGCGCCGCGCTGGATCGCGCGCTGGACGGTGTCCTTGGGCATGTTCGCCTCGGAGGCCTTGTCCATGGCCAGGCGCAGGCGCGGGTTGGTGCCCGGATCTGCGCCGCCGAGCTTCGCGGCGACCGTGATCTCCTTGATCAGGCGGGTGAACAGCTTGCCCCGCTTGGCGTCCTGCCGGCCCTTGCGGTGCTGGATGTTGGCCCACTTGGAATGCCCCGCCATTGCGTCCTCTGCTGCCTCTCTCGGTGTTAGCGTTGCTGGCTGTGCCGCTACGGCCGCGAATCAGCCGATTGCGCAGGCGGCGGCTCGCTTGCCTGCACCAGTGCTGCCGTGGTCGAATACCCTCGTCGTCGAACCCGAAATTTTATCATTTACGCCATGCCCCAAACCCTGCTGATCGCCCGCAACGACGAGACGGAGTCACACCTGCTTCCGGCCATGGGCAACCGGCACGGCCTCATCACGGGCGCCACCGGCACCGGCAAGACGGTCACGCTGCAGGTGCTCGCCGAGCGGTTCTCGTCGATCGGCGTGCCGGTATTCGCAGCCGACGTCAAGGGCGACCTGGCCGGCATCTCGCAGCCGGGCGAGATGTCGCCGAAGCTCAAGGAGCGCCTCGACCGGCTCGGGTTCGAGGCGCCCGCCTTCGCCGGCTCGCCGGTGACGCCGTGGGACGTGTTCGGCGAGCGCGGGCACCCGTTGCGCGCCACGGTGTCCGACATGGGGCCGTTGCTGCTGTCGCGCATGCTCGGCCTGAACGAGACGCAGGAAGGCGTGCTGCACCTGGTGTTCCGCATCGCCGACGAGCAGGGGCTGCTGCTGCTCGACGCGAAGGACCTGCGCGCGATGCTTCAGTACGTGGGCGAGAACGCGCGCACCTTCACGACCGGCTACGGCAACGTGTCGGCGGCCTCGGTCGGCGCGATCCAGCGCGGCCTGCTCGCACTCGACCAGCAGGGCGCCGACCACTTCTTCGGCGAGCCGATGCTGAACATCGACGACCTGATGCAGACCGACGCGCAGGGGCGCGGCGTGGTCAACATCCTGGCGGCCGACCGGCTGCTCCAGGCGCCGAAGCTGTACGCCACCTTCCTGCTGTGGCTGCTCTCCGAGCTGTTCGAGAACCTTCCGGAGGTGGGCGATCGCGACAAGCCCAAGCTGGTGTTCTTCTTCGACGAGGCGCACCTGCTGTTCGACGATGCGCCGAAGGTGCTGCTCGACCGCATCGAGCAGCTGGTGCGGCTGATCCGCTCCAAGGGCGTGGGGGTGTTCTTCGTCACGCAGAACCCGCTCGACGTGCCTGACACCGTGCTGGGGCAACTGGGCAACCGCGTGCAGCACGCGCTGCGCGCGTTCACCGCGCGCGACCAGAAGGCAGTGCGCGCCGCTGCCTCCACGATGCGCGCCAACCCGAAGTTCGATGCCGAGAAGGCGATCACCGAGCTGGGCGTCGGCGAAGCGCTGGTGTCGCTGCTCGACGAGAAGGGCCGCCCGAGCGTGGTCGAGCGCGCGTTCGTGGCGCCGCCCGCGTCGCGCATCGGCCCGATCACCGATGCCGAGCGCGCCGCGCTGATGCGCACGTCGGTGGTCGCCGGCATCTACGACAAGACCGAGGACCGCGAGTCGGCCTACGAGCACCTCAAGGAACGCGCCGCTACGGGGCCTGCGGGCGGCACGGCTGCCGGAGCAGGGGCCGGCGGCCGAGAGGGCGGAGGCATCGGCGGAGCGCTCAAGGACGCGCTGGGCGGGGTGCTCACCGGCAGCGGACGCAAGGATTCGGCACTCGAGGCCATGACCAAGAGCGCGGCACGCTCGATCGGCTCGTCGCTCGGCCGCGAGATCATTCGTGGTGTACTGGGCACGTTGCTGGGCGGCGCGCGCAAGCGCTGAGCGGAGTTCGACGATGGACCTGGGTATCGCGGGCAAGTGGGCGCTGGTGTGCGCCGCCAGCAAGGGGCTCGGCTACGGATGCGCGCTGTCGCTGGCGCGTGAAGGCGTCAACCTGGTCATCAACGCGCGCACGCCGGCGCCGCTGGCCGAGGCGGCGCAGCGCATCGGCGACGATGCCGGCGTCACCGTGGTGGCAGTCGCCTGCGACATCGCCACGGCGTCGGGCCGCGCCGAGGCGCTGGCGGCCTGTCCGCAGGTGGACATCCTGGTGACCAACGCCGGCGGTCCGCCGCCGGGCGACTTCCGCCAGTTCACGCGCGAGGACTGGATCGCCGCGCTCGACGCGAACATGCTTGCGCCGATCGAGCTGATCAAGGCGACGGTCGATCCGATGATGGCGCGGCGCTTCGGGCGAATCGTCAACATCACGTCGGGCGCCGTGAAGTCGCCGATCAACGCGCTGGCGCTGTCCAACGGTGCGCGTTCGGGACTCACCGGTTTCGTCGCGGGGCTGGCGCGCACGACGGTCGCGCACAACGTGACCATCAACAACCTGCTGCCGGGCTTTCACGATACCGACCGGGTGCGCAGCGTCGTGGGCGCGCAGGCGAAAGCGAAGAACATTTCCTACGAAGAGGCGCTGCGCGAGCGCATCGCCACGATTCCGGCCGGGCGGATCGGCGACCCGTGGGAATTCGGCCAGGCCTGCGCGTGGCTGTGCAGCGCGCAGGCGGGGTGGATCACCGGACAGAACCTGCTGATCGACGGCGGCGCCTACCCGGGCACGTTCTGAACGGCCGGCGCGTCTGTTTCCCGGAGTCGACATGCCCAGAGCCATCCGCATCGAGAAGACCGGCGGTCCCGAAGTGATGCAGTACGTCGATGTCGACGTCGGTGCTCCCGGTCCCGGCGAGTGCCAGGTACGCCATCACGCGATCGGGCTGAACTACATCGACGTCTACTTCCGTACCGGCCTGTACCCGCAGCCGCTTCCCGGCGGCATCGGCCTCGAGGGCGCGGGCGTGGTCACCGCGGTAGGCGAGGGAGTCACCCACGTGAAGGCGGGTGACCGCGTTGCCTACAGCAACCGTCCGCCCGGCTCGTACGCCGAGGTGCGCAACCTGCCGGCCCGATCGGTGGTGAAGCTGCCGCGCGACATCGGCTTCGAGACCGCGGCGGCGATGATGCTCAAGGGCCTGACGGTGCAGTACCTGTTCCGGCGTACCTACCGACTGCAGAAGGGCCAGACGATCCTTTTCCATGCGGCGGCGGGCGGCGTCGGCCTGATCGCGATGCAGTGGGCCAAGGCGCTCGGCGTCACCGTGATCGGCACCGTCGGTTCCGAGGAGAAGGCGGCGCTGGCGCGGCGCTTCGGCTGCGACCACACGATCCTGTACAAACGCGAAAACGTGGTCGAGCGGGTGCGCGAGATCACCGCCGGCGCAATGGTGCCGGTGGTCTACGACGCCGTGGGCAAGGACACGTTCGACGCATCGCTCGACTGCCTGCAGCCGTTCGGGCTGATGGTGAGCTTCGGCAACGCGTCG
>CAZBTE010000119.1:0-7191 GCA_964494665.1 uncultured Limnobacter sp. | reverse complement strand
CAGCTACGGATCGTCGCCTTGGTAGGCCTTTACCCCACCAACTAGCTAATCCGACATCGGCCGCTCCGATAGCGCGAGGCCCGAAGGTCCCCCGCTTTCCACCTCAGTGCGTATGCGGTATTAATCCGGCTTTCGCCGAGCTATCCCCCACTACTGGGTACGTTCCGATGTATTACTCACCCGTTCGCCACTCGTCGCCAGGGTTGCCCCCGCGTTACCGTTCGACTTGCATGTGTAAGGCATGCCGCCAGCGTTCAATCTGAGCCAGGATCAAACTCTTTAGTTCGATCTTTTGGTTGGCCTGTTTCCAGGCCTGCTCAACGGAATCGACATTCATTGGTTTTACCCAATGTCTGTTCGTTTACCGTGTGAGCGTTCGATTTTCCGAGATCCGACCGGGACGAACCCGGAGCGGAACCCGCCTCGGGTCCGTGAGAACCCTCGGCTTTGGCGCGTTCGCCAGAACGCCCACACTTATCGGCTGTTGGTTTTTAAAGATCGGTGATCGCGCCGCAGTTGCGGAATGCCGCGATCAGCAGAGAATGAAGAGTATGAAGTTTTCAGTGATGCCTGTCAACTTGCCCACGCCTTCGTTGCCGCTCCGGCGTTCCTCCGGGACTTTCCGCCTTTGCGGATCGGCCCTTGCCGGCTGGCGATGCCGTGGCACCACCAAGCTCTCCACTATAGCAGAGGGCGCGGGGCGCTGCAAATCGCCGGTTCGCCCGTGCCGCAGCGCCCTGCCCAGGCGCTCCCGCGCGCTCCTGGCGCGCCCTTGGCGCGCATGTGGCGCCCGGGCGTGCGGCGTTCAGCGATGCCGGAAGTCTGCCTTGCGCTTCTCGACGAACGCCGCCATGCCTTCCTTCTGGTCGTCGGTGGCGAAGAGCGAGTGGAACAGCCGGCGCTCGAACAGCAGCCCCTCGGACAGCGGCGATTCGTAGGCCCGGTTGATCGCCTCCTTGGCCATCATCAGCGACGGCAGCGAGAAGCCGGCGATCGTCGTGGCGGCGTCGAGCGCCTCGTCGAGCAGACGCTCGGCGGGCACCACGCGCGAGACCAGCCCGGCACGCTCGGCCTCGGCGGCGTCCATCATGCGCGCACTCAGGCACAGGTCCATCGCCTTGGCCTTGGAGATCGCGCGCGGCAGGCGCTGCGTGCCGCCTGCGCCGGGGATGACGCCGAGACGAATTTCCGGCTGGCCGAACCTTGCCGACTCGGCCGCGATCACGATGTCGCACATCATGGCCAGCTCGCAGCCGCCGCCCAGCGCGTAGCCGGCGACCGCCGCGATCACCGGCTTGCGCACGCGCCGGATGGTCTCCCAGTTGCGGGTGATGTACTCGCTGCGATACACGTCCATGTAGCTCCAGCCCGCCATCGCCGCGATGTCGGCGCCCGCGGCGAACGCCTTCTCGTTGCCGGTGATCACGATCGCGCCGATGCTGTCGTCGTCGTCGAAGTCGAGCAGCGCGGCGCCGAGCTCGTTCATCAGCGCGTCGTTCAGGGCATTGAGCTGTTTCGGACGGTTCAGCGTGATCAGGCCGACCCGTGCGCGGGTCTCGACCAGGATGTTCTCGTAGGTCATGGTGCAGGCTCCTCGTGGCGTCGGCGCGCCGTCATCGCGGATGATGCCACGACGGCTCCGGCGATCGAGGCGCCGGTCAGGGCGTGCCGGATACGACTGCCGCGCCGAACGCCGCAATGCCCACGAGCCCCGAACCGGTGGCGAACCGCAGGCGCCCGGCCAGCTCGGCACCGGGCATCCCGGGAGGCGCGAAATAGCCGGCCTCGTACTCGCCCGTCACGCTGCCTGCGCCACCGGAGGGTGCGTCGGACAGCGCTCCGACGAGCGCACCGTCCGGCTCTCCGGCGGCGATCGACAGCGCGATCGGTCCCACCGGCAGCTGCGACGTTGCCGCGGCGCCGCTTCCCGTCGCGGACGATGCGGTCATCGTGCCCACCAGTCCGGCCGTGATCCGTCCGGCGCCGTCGACGACCAGTTCGAGCGGCGCACTGAACCGGTGCGCTTCGTTCAGTGGTGCGCCGGCCGAACCGTCGGGCACGATCATGCCGACGACGTAGCCGCGGTAGAGGCGCCCCACCGGATCGATCGGCCACCTTGCGTTGTTCGCCGCGCCGCGCGCCGCGAACCATGCGCCCAGCCAGGCCTCGCCGAAGCTGGCCTGCGGGTATTCCTGCCAGGTCCCGAAAGACGCGTGCTCGAGGGCGAGCAGCGGCTGCGCCAGCACAGGATCGTCCTGGCGGCGCCAGGCGCGGTGGAAGTCGGCCAGCGCGACGTAGGGAGGCGCGGGTTCGCTGTTCAACGGATTCTCGTACGCCTGCCCGCGCAGCGCCCCGGCCAGGCTGCGTTCGGGCTGCGTCGACTGATCCTGCAGCGTGAAGGCGGTGACTGGGTCGAGCTGATCGGCCTGCAGCGCCGCCGGGAACACCAGTCCGAGCGTGTAGCCGTCCAGGCTCGGGAATGCCGTGGTGCCCGGCGTGACCACGACGGTCGCCACGACCGGCTGGAACACGCCGGTTGCCGTGCCCGAGCAGAAGCCAAGCGCGAATCCGGTGCCGCCGCCCTGCGTCGACGGGCACGCCGCGGGACCCGGCACGTTGATGCCGATGCTCGAACCGCTTCCGCACGCCGCGAGCGAAGCCGCGAGCAGCACCGCCGAGGCGGCGCGAACGACCCGCAGGTCGCGAGATCGATCCGGTTTCATGCTGGTCTCGATGGTGGTGCGTGTCGTGACGTGTCCGCTCCGAGTCTCGGCGCATGGTACCGGAGCGCCAACGTGCAGGCGGACGAACGGACGGCGCGATCCGCCGGAAGCAGTCGGCTCGGCAGGAAGCGGTCGGCTCGGCAGGAAGCGGTCGGCCCGGCAGAAAGCGTTCGGCTCGGCGCCGAAGGCTTGCGGGCACAATAGCGCCCTACCGGCAATCAACGGCGCAAGGAGATCCGCGATGTTCGAAGCCCTGTACCTGGACAAGCCCGAAAGCGGGTTCACCGCGGCGCGCCGGCAGCTGAGCGACGAGGAACTGCTCGCGGCCACTCCCGACGCCGACGTCACGGTGCGCATCGAGTATTCGACGCTCAACTACAAGGACGCGCTCGCCATCACCAACCGCTCGCCGGTGGTGCGCCGTTGGCCGATGGTGCCCGGCATCGACGGGGCCGGTGTCGTCGAGACGAGCGCGAACCCCGCGTTCGCCGCCGGCGACCGGGTGATCCTCAACGGCTGGGGCGTCGGCGAGACGCACTGGGGATGCCTGGCCCAGCGCGCGCGGCTGAAGGCCGACTGGCTGGTCGCGATGCCGCCGGAGCTCGACGCGCATCGCGCGATGTCGATCGGCACCGCCGGCTACACCGCGATGCTGTGCGTGATGATGCTCGAGCGTCACGGCGTGACGCCCGGGCAGGGCGAGATCCTGGTCACCGGTGCGGCGGGCGGCGTGGGCAGCGTGGCGATCGCGCTGCTCGCACGGCTCGGCTTCCGGGTCGTCGCGTCGACCGGCCGTGCCGGCGAGGCCGATTACCTGCGCGCGCTCGGCGCGGCCGAGGTGATCGATCGAGCCGGCCTGTCGGCACCTGGCAAGCCGCTGCAGAAGGAGCGCTGGGCGGGCGTCGTCGACGCAGTGGGATCGCACACGCTCGCCAACGCCTGCGCGCAGACGAAGTACCGCGGCACGGTTGCCGCCTGCGGCCTCGCGCAGGGGATGGATTTTCCGGCCACGGTCGCGCCGTTCATCCTGCGCGGCGTCAGGCTGATCGGGGTCGATTCGGTGATGTGCCCGCACGAAGACCGCCGCGAGGCGTGGGCGCGCCTGGCGCGCGAGCTCGATCCGGCGCAGGTGGAGCGCATCACCACGGTGGTGGGGCTGGACGACGCACTGCGGCTGGCACCCGACCTGCTCGCCGGCAAGGTGCGCGGTCGCGTCGCGGTCGATCCGAACCGGTGAGCGCGCGCGCAACCCGGGCGGCGCCGGTCTCCTACCGCATCGTTCCGGTCGACCCGCACGCGCACCTGTTCGAAGTCACGCTGGCGGTCGCGCAGCCCGATCCGGCAGGCCAGCGCCTGGCCCTGCCGGCGTGGATCCCGGGCAGCTACATGATCCGCGAGTTCGCGCGCAACGTCGTGTCGATCGCCGCGCACAGCGGCACGCGCGCGGTGCGGCTGCGCAAGCTCGACAAGCACACGTGGCAGGCGGCTCGCTGCGACGCGCCGCTCGTGCTCGTCTATCGCGTCTACGCGTGGGATCTGTCGGTGCGCGCGGCGCACCTCGATGCATCGCACGGCTTCTTCAACGGCAGCAGCGTGTTCCTTCGCGCGATCGGGCAGGAAGAGCGGCCCTGCCACGTGCTGATCGAGCCGCCCGCCGGTCGCGCGTACGCCGACTGGCGCGTGGCGACCACGCTGCCGCGCGACGGAGCGCCGCTGCACGGCTTCGGCCGCTATCGGGCGGCCGACTACGACGAGCTGATCGATCATCCGGTGGAGATGGGCCGCTTCACGCTCGCGAGCTTCGAGGCTGGCGGCGCGCGCCACGAGATCGCGATCACGGGCCGCCACGATGCCGACACCGCGCGGCTGTGCCGCGACCTGGCGCGCGTGTGTGCCGAGCAGATCCGCCTGTTCGAGCCGCGCACGCGGCGCGCGCCGGTCGATCGCTACCTGTTCCAGGTGATGGCGGTCGGCGACGGTTACGGCGGTCTCGAGCATCGCTCGAGCACCGCGTTGATCTGCGCGCGCACCGACCTGCCCTGGCGTGGCCTGCGCGGCGTGCCGGACAGCTACCGGACCTTCCTCGGACTGGCAAGCCACGAGTACTTCCACACCTGGAACGTCAAGCGGATCAAGCCGGCGGCGTTCGCGCCGTACGACCTGCAGCAGGAGAACTACACCCGGCTGCTGTGGGTCTTCGAGGGCTTCACGTCGTACTACGACGACCTGATGCTGGTGCGCTCGGGCGTCATCGACCGCGAGTCCTACCTCGCCGTGCTGGCCAGGACGATCTCCGGAGTGATGCGCGGGCCGGGCCGCAGGCTGCAGAGCGTGGCCGACTCCGGCTTCGATGCATGGATCAAGTACTACCGCCAGGACGAGAACTCGCCCAACGCGATCAGCAGCTACTACGCCAAGGGCGCGCTGGTCGCGCTGGCGCTCGACCTCACGATTCGTGCGCGCACCGCCGGGGCGCGTTCGCTCGACGACGTGATGCGCCTGATGTGGCGGCGCTACGGGCGCGACTTCTTCGCACAGCGCCGCGGTGTGGCGGAGGACGAATTCCCGCGCCTGCTCGAGGAGGCGACCGGCCTGCGGCTGGACGCGCAGATCCGCAGCTGGGCCTACGGCACCGCCGAGCTGCCGCTGGCGCGGTTGCTGAAGGAATCCGGCGTCGCGCTCGCGCTCGGCCGCGGGGACCAGGGGCCGGCGTCGATCGGCGCAAAGCTCGTGACTCGCGACGGACAGCTCGCGATCGCCACGGCCTACACCGGGCAGGCCGCGCAGCGTGCGGGCCTGTCCGCGGGCGATACGCTGGTGGCGGTCGACGGCGTGCGCGTCGACGAGCGTGCGCTGAAAACGCTGCTCGCGCGCCGGCGACCCGGCGAGCGGGTACGGATCCACGCATTTCGCCGCGACGAGCTGGTCGAGTGCGAGCTGACGCTCGACGCGCCGCCGGCCGTCGAGGCGTCGCTGAAGCTCGCACCACGTCCTGCGGCGCGCACCGCACGACTGCTGACGCAGTGGCTCGGCCGCACACGCGCTGCAGCCCGGGCGCTCAGCCGAACAGCGCCTGCAGCGCCGCGCCGGGCTCGGGCGCGCGCATGAACGCCTCGCCGACGAGGAACGCGTTCACCCCTGCCTGGCGCATCTTCGCGACGTCGGCGCGCGCCAGGATGCCGCTTTCGGTCACCACCAGCCGGTCGGCGGGAATGCGCGGCAGCAGCGCCAGCGTCGTGTCGAGCGACACCTCGAAGCTGCGCAGGTTGCGGTTGTTGATGCCGAGCAGCGGCGTGTCCAGCGCAAGCGCTCGCTCCAGCTCGGCCGCGTCGTGCACCTCGACCAGCACGTCCATCGACAGCCCGCGCGCGATCGCCTCGAACTCGGCGAGCCGGGCGTCGTCCAGCGCCGCGACGATCAGCAGGATGCAGTCGGCGCCGTGCGCGCGCGCCTCGTAGACCTGCCAGGCGTCGACGACGAAGTCCTTGCGCAGCACCGGCAGCGTGCACGCCGCGCGCGCTGCGCGCAGGTGCCCGAGCGAACCGCGAAAGAAGCGTTCGTCGGTGAGCACCGACAGGCAGGCCGCACCGTGGGCGGCATAGCTCGCCGCAATGGACGGCGGATCGAACGACTCGCGCAGCAGCCCCCTGCTCGGGCTGGCCTGCTTGACCTCGGCGATCACGGCCGCGCTGCCGGCTGAGATCTTCGCGCGCAGCGCGCGCTCGAAGCCGCGGGCCGCCTGCCCGCCCTGTCCGTCGCGCGCGGCCTCGGCCTCGGCGCGGAGCTGCGCGAGCGAGCACCGCTGCCTCGCCGCGGCCACCTCTTCGTGCTTGACCGCGATGATGCGGTCCAGGATGTCGCTCGACATCGCCGATCGCCCGCGCGTCAGGCCTGCGCCATGCAGCGCTGCGTGAACGTCACGAACGCGTCGAGCCGGGCGCGCGCGGCGCCCGACGCAATCGTCTCGCGCGCCAGCGCGATGCCGGCACCGATGGAATCGACCACGTCGGCCGCATAGAGCGCGCCGCCGGCGTTCAGCGTGACGATCTCGCGCGGCGTGCCCGGCCGGTTCGACAGCGCCTCGAGCACCATCTCCTTCGACTCCGCCGCATCGGCGACGCGCAGGCCACGGTTGCTGATCATCGACAGCCCGAAGTCCTCCGGGTGGATCTCGTACTCGTCGATCTCGCCGTTGCGCAGCTCGCCGACCATGGTCGCGGCGCCCAGCGAGATCTCGTCCATGCCGTCCTTGCCCCAGACCACCACCGCGTGCTTCGCGCCCAGGCGCTGCAACACCCGCACCTGGATGCCGACCAGGTCGGGGTGGAACACGCCCATCAGGATGTTCGGCGCGCCGGCCGGGTTGGTGAGCGGGCCGAGGATGTTGAAGATCGTGCGCACGCCGAGCTCGCGGCGCACCGGCGCCACGTTCTTCATCGCCGGGTGGTGGTTCGGCGCGAACATGAAG
>CAZBTE010000118.1:0-7229 GCA_964494665.1 uncultured Limnobacter sp. | reverse complement strand
GCGCCGCGCGCATCACCACTTCGAGCATCGGTCGCTCGACTGCCTGGATCACCATGTCGTAGATCGAGCACGGCTGCGTGCCCTCGAGGTCGTCGAAATAGCGCTCGAGACTCCGGATCACGGCGTCATCCAGGGTGGGCTTTCGATTCATGCCGCTTTGCTCCGGCGAAACTGTATGTCGTTGGCGGCGGCGCTCGCCGGTAGCGCGGCGTCGATGTCGGCACCGTGCGCGACGAAGCCCTCGATGGCCGCCAGCTGCGCCTCCGCGGCGTCGAGCGCGTTGAAGCGCGCGAGGAAGGTTCGCGCGCCGGGTCGACGGGCGAGGTACCAGCCGACATGCTTGCGCGCGCTGCGCACCCCGGCGTGCTCGCCGTGGAAAGCATAGTGGTCGAGCAGGTGCCGGCGCAACAGCGCCGCCAGTTCTGCGTCGTCGGGTCCGGCGAGCAGTTCCCCGGTGGCGAGGAAGTGCGCGACCTCGCGGAAGATCCAGGGTCGACCCTGTGCGGCGCGCCCGATCATCACGGCGTCTGCCCCGGTGGCCTGCAGCACCCGCTGCGCCGCCTGCGGCGAGTCGATGTCGCCGTTGGCCACCACCGGTATCGACACAGCCGCCTTGACTTCGCCGATCGTGACGTACTCTGCGCGCCCGCCGAACGCGCAGGCACGCGTGCGCCCGTGCACGGCCAGCATCGTCGCACCGGCCGATTCGAATGCGCGCGCCAGACGCACCGCGTTGCGCCATGCCGGGGTCGGTCCGGTGCGCATCTTGACGGTGACCGGCACGCCCGCCGCGCGCACCACGGCCTCCACGATGGCGATCGCGCGCGGCTCGTCGGCCATCAGCGCGGAACCTGCTGCCGCGCTGCACACCTTCTTCGCGGGACAACCCATGTTGACGTCGATGACCTGCGCGCCTCGTGCAACGTTGTAACGCGCGGCCTCGGCCATCAGCGCCGGTTCGGCGCCGGCGATCTGCACCGCGCGCGGCTCGACCTCGCCGTCATGATCGATGCGACGCGCCGTCTTCACGCTCGCCCACAGCAACGGGTTCGAGGCGGCCATCTCCGAGACCGCGTAGCCGGCGCCGAGTCGCTTGCACAGCTGCCTGAACGGCCGATCGGTGACCCCGGCCATGGGCGCCGCGAACACGCGGTTGCTCAATGTATGGGGACCAATGCGAATCGTTGCGCAGGACATCGCTAACGCGAGGCGTGACGGAGTGGTGAGTCGGGGGGAGGGAGCGCATTCTATCCAAATCCGCGCCCCGCAAGTAGTGCATGCGATCGGCAAACGGCAAAAAGAGACGATCGGTGAAGCGGCTCGCGGAAAAGCGGCCAGAGCAGACCGTCGGCGCCAGCTTCGGCGCTTCATCGTGTACGCAGGCCGAACATCAGGGTCGCGGCCAGGCCGTCGCGTGCGGGCGCGAACACATCGAGCGCAGCGAGCGCGACCGATTCGACGCGTGCGAGCGCTGGCAGCGTGAACGCGCGGGCCAGCGTGTCGGTGAGCGCGACCGCGGCGCCGCGATCGGTACGCCTGCGGCGCCGATAGTGCGCGACCGCTTCGACGAGCGGCCGCCCGGCGGCGCGCAGCTCGCCGAGTAGCCGTGCCAGTTCGAACGCATCGCGCAGTCCCAGGTTCAGGCCCTGGCCGGCCACCGGATGCAGCGCCTGGGCGGCGTTGCCGATCGCGATGCGCCGCGCGTCGTCATCGCGCACGCGCACGCGGCGCTGCAGCGGTGCGAGCACGCGCTCGCCGTGCAGGCGCAGCGCGCCGAGCGCGCCGCCGAATGCATCGCGCAGTTCGGCCTCGAACGCGTGCGCCTCCATGCCCGCGCGTCGTTCGGACTGCGCAGGGCGCGCGCACCAGACCAGCGCATGGCGATGCGCCTCGGGCAGCGGAAGCAGCGCGAGCGGGCCTTCGTCGGTGAAGCGTTCGAACGCAGTGCCGTGCGCGTCGCGTTCGGCGACGATCTCGGACAGCAGTGCCGTCTGGTCGAAGTCGCGCACCTGCGAGTCGGTGCCCGGATCGCCGTCGGCGACGATGGTGAGCAATTCGGCATGCGCGTCGTACCCGGTGCGCGCGTCGCGGTCCGGAACCACGCTGTCGGGCGGCGCGCCGCGCTCGGGCGGCATCGACGGCCGCAGCGAAGTGATCGCAGCGGCCAGCGCGCGGTGCAGCGCGCCATAGCGCAGCACGTAGCCGAGCGCCGGCGCGTGCAGGTCGGACGCATGCATTCGCGTGCGCCCTGCGTGCCCGCGCAACGAGACCTCGACGGTGGTGATCGGCGCCGCGGGAGGCAGTACAACGATGCGCGACAGCAGCTGCCAGCTTCCCAGCGAGAGCGCGAGCGAACGCGAGGCGAGCCACGGCGGCAGTTCGCCCGCGTGCGGGTCGATCAGCATCGAGCCGCGTTCGAAGCCCTGGCGCGACAGGAACAGCGCGAGGGCCATCGCCACCGGTCCGCGTCCCTGGATCCGCAGCGCTTCGGGCATCGCGCTCATCCGCGCATCAGTGCCTCGATGTCGTCGACGCGCTTGGGCGCGTCGCTGGTGAGGATCTCGCAACCGGCAGGCGTGACCAGCGCGTCGTCCTCGATCCGGATGCCGATGTCGTGGAATGCCGCCGGCACGTCGTCGGCGGCGCGCACGTAGATGCCGGGTTCGACCGTGAGCACCATGCCGGGGGCGAGCACGCGCCAGGATTTCTCCGGGTCGGCGGCCGCGCCCGGCTCGCGGTAGTCGCCGCAGTCGTGCACGTCCATGCCCAGCCAGTGGCCGGTGCGGTGCATGTAGAAGCGCTTGTAGGCACCGGATTCGATCGCGCCGTCGAGCGTGCCCTCGATCAGGCCGCAGTCGAGCATGCCCTGCGCGAGCACGCGCACGGCGGCCTCGTGCGGGTCGATGAAGCGCGCGCCGGGCCGCGTGGCGTCGATCGCGGCGCGCTGCGCCTCGAGCACGATCTCGTACAGCGTGCGCTGCGGTGCGCTGAAGCGTCCGCCGACGGGGAAGGTGCGGGTGATGTCCGACGCATAGCCGTCGAGTTCGCAGCCGGCGTCGATCAGCAGCAACTCGCCGTCCACCAGGCGCGCGTCGTTGCCGCGGTAGTGAAGCACGCAGGCGTTTCGTCCGCCCGCGACGATCGAGCCGTAGGCCGGGGACTGCGAGCCGTTGCGACGAAACTCGTGCAGCAACTCGGCCTCGATCTCGTACTCGTGGCAGCCGGGCCGCGTGGCGCGCATCGCGCGCACGTGGGCTCCCGCCGAGATGCGCGAGGCACGGCGCATCGTCGCGATTTCGACGTCGTCCTTGACCAGGCGCATCTCGTCGAGGATCGCGTGCAGGTCGAACACCTGCGCGGGCGCGGCCACGCCCATGCGCGCCTGTGCGCGCACGGCGCCGAGCCAGCGCCGCACGCGGGCATCGAGGCGCTCGTCGCTGCCCAGCGCGTACCACAGCGCCGGACGGTCGGCCAGCAACTTCGGCATTTCCTCGTCGAGGCTGGAGAACGGCAGCGCCCGATCGAAGCCGAAGCGCTCGCGCGCAGCCTGCGGCCCGAAGCGGAATCCGTCCCAGGTCTCCCGCTCCTCGTTTTTCTCGCGGCAGAACAGGATTGCCTCGACCTTCGCGTCGTCGACCACCAGCACCACGGCCGCCTCGGGCTCGGGGAATCCGGTCAGGTAGTGGAAGTAGCTGTCCCAGCGGTACGGGTACTCGCTGTCGCGGTTGCGCGTGACCTCGGGGGCGTTGAACGCGATCGCGACGCCTCCGCCGCGCGCGCGCATCGCGTCGGCAAGTCGCTGTCGTCGGTTCGAATGGGCAGGCATGCGGTTCCTCGTTGCTGCACGACCGGCGGGTTCGTCACTCAGGCGCCCGCGTGTCGGCCGGCGCTGCGCGTCAATTGTGCATCGAGATCGGCCAGACGCTGCGGGGTTCCCACGTCGGTCCAGTGTCCGGCGAAATACTCGGCACCGGCGCGACCGCCGGCCGCCGCCTCGTGCAGCAACGGCGCGAGCGGGGCACGAGCGCCGCGGGCGATGTGCTCGAACAGCGTTGCACGGTAGACGCCGATGCCGCTGAACGTGAGCCGCCGGGCCCCGTGCTCGTGCAGCAATCCGTCGCGCAGCGCGAAGTCGCCCTCGGGATGATGCGACGGGTTGTCGACCAGCACGCACCAGGCCGCCAGGTGACCGGCCTGCATCTGCGCGGCGATCGTGAGGGCGCGCGCCGGGTCGAAGTCGCTGTGCACGTCGCCCGCGAGCACCAGGAACGGCCCCTCGCCGAGCAGCGGCAACGCCTGCGCGATGCCGCCGGCGGTTTCCAACGCCTCGCCTTCGGGCGAATAGCGGATGCGCAGGTCGAAACGCGTGCCGTCTCCGAGCGCGTGCTCGATCATCGCACCCAGGTGGGCGTGGTTGATGACGACGTCGCGGATGCCGGCACGCCGCAGCGCGAGCAGCTGCCACTCGATCAGCGGCCGGCCCCCGGCCGCGAGCAGCGGCTTGGGACACGCGTCGGTGAGCGGACGCATGCGCTCCCCGCGACCCGCCGCGAGAATCATCGCGCGCATCAGAAGGTGTAGCCGGTGGTGCGCGCGGTCGCGTTGCCCGAGCGGCGCCCGACGTCCTCCATCAGCCGTGCCAGGCCGTCGAACTCGCGATAGCGCTGCGCGGTGCGCAGCGCATGCTCGAGCACACGCGGCATGTCGGCCAGGTAGCGGTCCTTGCCGTCGCGATGGTACAGACGCGCGAAGATGCCCAGCACCTTGAGTTGTCGCTGCAGGCCCATCCATTCGAAGTCGCGGTAGAACGCGCCGAAGTCGAGGGGGACCGGCAACCCGCGCCGGCGCGCCTCTTCCCAGTAACGCGCCGCCCAGTCGATCTGCCGGTCTTCGGGCCAGTCGACGTATGCGTCGCGCAGCAGCGACACCAGGTCGTAGGTGACCGGGCCATAGACGGCATCCTGGAAGTCGAGCAGGCCCGGATTCCTGCTGCCCGCGAGCACCATCAGGTTGCGCGAATGGTAGTCACGGTGCACGAACACGCGGCCCTGCGCCAGGTTGTTCGCGAGCAGCCGCTCGAACGCAGCCGAGAGCGTGGCGCGCATGCCCTCGTCGGGTTCGATGCCCAGGTGGCGCGCCAGGTACCAGTCGGGGTAGAGGTGCAGCTCGCGTTCGAGCAGCGTGCGGTCGTAGTCGGGAAACACGCCCGGGCGGCTGGCCGCCTGCAGCCTGAGCAGCGCGGCGATCGCGTCGCGATACAGCGCGTCGGCGTCGCCGCCGGCGAGCTGCGTCAGGTAGGTGACGGTGCCGAAGTCTTCGAGCAGCAGGAAGCCGCGCGCGAGGTCTGCCGCGCGCACCGCCGGCACGCTCACGCCCGCCTCGGCCAGCACGCGTGCCGCGTGCACGAACGGGCCGCAATCCTCCATCGGCGGCGGTGCATCCATCGCAATCAGGCTCGGTGCGCCGCTGTCCTGCGCGTCGATGCGGAAGTAGCGGCGGAAGCTCGCGTCGTCGGAGGCGGGACGGATCGTGTCGAGCGCCAGCGCAGGGATGTCGCCGAGGCCGGCGAGCCAGGCGCGCAATTCGGCGAATCGGGTGTCTTCTGCGTTCGGCTTCATGCGCGGGGCGTGCGAGTGCGGTCCGTATAATAGTCGACTCCCTTTCGAATCACTGCGCGATCCACTGCGCAACGCATGCGCCGGCCACGTATCCGCACGATCCTCGCGTTGTCGACGGGCCTGGTGGCGGGGACGATCGCGGCTGGCGGTGCGGCAGCGCAGGACGCGGGCGCCGCGCTGCCGGACAGTGCCGCGCGGCCCGCCGCCGGCTTCGTGCTCAAGCTCGATCCGCAGCTGGGCGAGTCGCGCGCCGACGTGGAGGAGGGTCGCCCGGTCTACGGGATGGGCGATCGGCTGTCGGGGCGCACCGGGCGCGATACCACGCTCGAAGGCAACGCCGAGCTGCGCAAGGCGGGCACGGTCATCCGTGCCGATCGCCTTACCTACTACGAGGCCGACGACGAGCTGGTTGCAGTCGGCAACGTGCGGGTCACGCGCCAGGGCAACGTCTTCACCGGCCCGCAGCTGCAGCTCGAGCTCACCGCCAGCGAGGGTTGGTTCGCATCGCCGAGCTACTACCTGCCCCGGTACGGCGGGCGCGGCCAGGCCGATCGCATCGATTTCCTCGGCCCCGATCTCACGCGCCTGCACCGCGCCAGCTACACCACCTGCGAACCCGATGACCCCGACTGGATCCTGCTCAGCGAGACGATGACGATCGACGAGGCAGCGGGCAGCGGCTCGGGGCGCTCGGCCAGCCTGTACTTCAAGGGCGTGAAGGTGCTGGCCGCGCCGGTATTCGCGTTTCCGCTGTCGGACGAACGGCGCAGCGGCTTCCTCGTGCCGTCGCTGTCGATCAACTCGCGCAGCGGCGGCGAGGTCACCGTGCCGTACTACTGGAACATCGCGCCGAATCGCGACTTCACGCTTTATCCGCGCGTGACCGCTCGACGCGGCGTGCAGGTCGGCGGCGAATTCCGCTATCTCGAGCCGACGTTCTTCGGCGGCGCGCGCTTCGACCTGAACCCGCACGATCCGAAGACGCACAGCAGCCGCTACCTCTACGACCTCGACAACACCTTCACCAACTGGGGGGGCTGGGGAGGAGGCTGGCAGGTGCGCGGCGTCTCCGACGACGACTACTTCGTCGATTACTCGCGATCGATCGTCTCCAGCTCGGAACGGGTGCTGCCGCGTACGTTCCGCGCGTCGCGCGCGTTCGGCCGCGACTGGACGGTACTGTTCAGCATCCAGAAGTGGCAGTCGATCCTCGATGCGCGTCCCGGCCCCTACGAGCGGGTGCCGCAGCTGCAGTTCCGGCAGGTGCTGCGCGACCTGCGCGGCTTCGACCTGGACACGAAGATCGACGCCACGCAGTTCGGCGCACCGCTCACCGGGCAGCCGCAGGGCTGGCGGCTGGTCGCTCATCCGCAGCTCAGCTACCCGATCGTGCGCCCGGGCTGGTCGGTCGTGCCGCGCATGTCGCTGCACGCCACCAGCTACCAGCTCACCGAGGCGGCAACGCTGCCCGAATCGAGCAGCAGGGTGCTGCCCACCTGGTCGATCGACTCGGGGCTGGTGTTCGAACGCCCGACGCGTTTCTTCGGCCGCGCGCTCACGCAGACGCTCGAACCGCGCCTGTTCTACGCGCGCACGCCGTTTCGCGACCAG
>CAZBTE010000117.1:0-7245 GCA_964494665.1 uncultured Limnobacter sp. | reverse complement strand
CCATACGTCAGCGGGCCGATCATGCGCGCCGCCAGTGGCCGCGGATCGAGCAGCCCCTCGGTCCACTGCACCGCGAAGCCCGCGTCGCGCAGGATCTGCGGCGGATCACGGGTGAGATGACAGCCGCCCGCAAGCGGCGTCCACACCGGCTCGACGAGTCGCTGCCAGCGCTGCGCGCGCACCGAGCGCGCCGTGCCGTGCTCGGCAAAACACACCTCCCCACCCGGGCGCAGCACGCGACGCATCTCGCGCGCGGCGCGCGCCGCGTCGGGAATCGTGCACAGCGTGAAGGTGATCACGATGCTGTCGACGCTTGCATCGGGCAGCGGAATCGATTCACCCGGCGCACCGATGGTCTCGACCGGCACCCTGCTTGCCGCGATGCGGCGCCGCGCGAGTTCCCGGATGCCCTCGGCCGGCTCCAGCGCCAGCAAGCGCTCGACCCTGGCCGGATCGTAGAACGGCAGGTTCAGGCCCGAGCCGAAACCGACTTCGAGCACCCGGCCTCGCGCGAGCGGCACCACCCGCGCACGCGTGCGTGCCAGCGACGTGGAGCCGCAAGCGACGTCGACCAGCCGCGGAAGGATGCGCCGTTCGTAGAAGTCCATGCGAGTCGAAAGCTACAATCGCTGATCGCGGAGATCCGCGTCGAGGGGCAGCGTCGGATGAGCGATCCGGCACACGATAACAGCAACGTTGCGCGCCCGCCGGCGCGGCCACGCTTGACCATCGTCGTGGCGCGCGCGCGCAACGGCGTGATCGGCGCCGACAACGGCCTGCCGTGGCACTTGCCGGAAGACCTGCAGCACTTTCGCACGACGACGATGGGTCATCCGATCGTCATGGGACGCAAGACCTTCGAGTCGATCGGCAGGGCGCTCCCCGGGCGACGCACGATCGTCGTGAGCCGCGATGCGCGCTGGTCCCACCCGGGCTGCGAACATGCTCCGTCGCTGTCCGCGGCGATTGCACTGGCGAGCACGCCAGGCCCCGACCCGTCGATCGCCACCGACGAGGTCTTCATCGTCGGCGGCGCTCAGCTGTACCGTGAAGCCGTCGCGGTCGCGCAGCGGGCGCTCGTCACCGAGATCGATCTGGAAGTCGCCGGCGACGCGTATTTCCCCGAGCTCGATGCTTCGGGTTGGCACGTGGTGTCGCGCAGCGAACATCGGTCGGACGCGGGGCTGCGGTTTGCGATCGTGGACTACCGGCGCGTGGGGCAGGAGCCTGCGACCGCGCGAGCGCCGTGAGCCGCGCAGCCGCGCGCGTTCGGTAGAATTCCGGTCGATCGCCCCCGTAGCTCAGTGGATAGAGCATCCCCCTCCTAAGGGGAGGGTCGCACGTTCGATTCGTGCCGGGGGCGCCAGCGCTCAGGGTGCCTGCGCCCCGGACAACGCGGATCAGCGATCATGTCTCGATGCGAAGGAGGCACGAAGCATGAAGCTCAACATCCTGTCCGACCTTCACCTGGGCGTCGGCGGGCTCGACCATCCGCGCAACGACGCCGACGTGGTCATCCTGGCCGGCGACATCACGCGTCCGCGCGAGGCCGCCGCCTGGGCGCTGGCCTTCGACAAGCCGGTGCTCTACGTGCCCGGCAATCACGAGTTCTACGGCGGCAGCATCGAGGGCACGATCGCCGAGTTGAAGCGATTGTGTGCCGGCACGCACGTGCACGTGCTCGACGATGCCGAGATCGTCATCGACGGCATCCGTTTCCTGGGCAGCACGCTGTGGACCGATTTCCGCCTGTTCGACGACGACGTGCGCCGTGCCGCGTCGAAGGCCGAGGCGCAGAGACTGATGCGAGACTTCAGCCGCATCACGCTCGAAGGCGAGTGCGGTCGCGTCTTCACCCCCGACGACTCGACGACGCTGTTCGACCGTCATGCGGCCTGGCTCGACGCGCGGCTCTGCGCGCGGCACGACGGGCCGACGGTCGTCGTCACGCATCACGCGCCGTCACCCGGGAGCATCCATCCGCGCTTTGCCGGCTCGCTGTTGAACGCAGGCTTCGTCTCCGACGCCCAACGGCTGATCGGCGCCGATCGCGCGCAGCTATGGATCCACGGCCACACACACGACAGCTTCGACTATTCGGTGAACGGCACCCGCGTGCTGTGCAATCCGCGCGGCTACGCGAAGGACGGTGTCAACGAGAACCCGCTGTTCGATCCAGACCTGGTCGTGGAGATCGGGTAGAGCCGGCCCGCCCCGCGAACGGCGCCGGCGGGTCGCTCGCCGGGAACGACTCCATCAGCGCCTCATCGAGCAGCCATTCGTCGTGAGTCCGCGATCCGTTGTCTTTGGCGTCAGCCGTGGCGCGCACCGTCCGGTCCGCAGAAGTCGATCGATTGCGCTGAACCACGCTCGCCTCCATTGATGTCGCACCAAGCCGGCTCACGGTATCACGATACCGATTACCATCCTCGACGAATGGGCGGCCGCGCCCCGTCGTTTCGCGCTCACATCGACAACGACCCCTCCCGGAACTCCGTGCGATCGAGCCACACGTTGACCAGCACGGCCCTGCCCTGCTGCGCCAGTTGGCGCGCCCGCTTCAACGCTCCCTCCACCTCGTCCATCCGCGTCACCAGCAGCCCCTCGGCGCCGAAGCCGCGCACGACCTCGTGATAGGCGCTGCGCGCAAGCACAGTGGCCACGTCGTCCTTCAGCATCTTGACCTGCTCGCGCGCAATCTGTGTCCAGCCTGCGTCGTTGCCGACCACCGCGATCACCGGGATGCCGTGGCGCACGAAGGTGTCGAACTCGGCCAGCCCGAATCCGCACGCGCCGTCGCCGAACACGATCCAGGCTTCACTCTCGCGCCGTGTGCTAGCCGCACCGATCGCGAACCCGGCGCCCACGCCCAGCGTACCGAATGCGCCCGGGTCGAGCCACGCGAGCGGTGCGCGCGGATGCAGCACGTAACTCGCGGTGGCCACGAAGTCACCGCCGTCGGCCACGAACACCGCGCTGTCGCCCGCCTCGCGCTCGAGCGCGCGCAACAGCGCGAGCGGATTCACGTGCTCGCCGCGCACCTCGGCCTGCCGGTCGATCTCGGCCTCGCGCGCATCGTCGCGTGCGCGCAGCGCGGCCAGCCATTCGGCGCGGCGTGCCGCTTCGCCTTCGGCGACCCGCTTCGCCAGCGCTTGCAGGAAGCGGCCTGCGTCGCCTCGCGCCAGCACGTCGGGGCGGCGGTTCAGTCGCGCGTCGCGCACGCTGCGGTTGGCGGCAATCAGCGTGGCGCCACGCCGCACGTGGCGGCCGTAGTCGAGCCGGAAATCGCACGGCACGCCCGCGAGCAGCACGCAGTCCGCCTCGCGCAGCGCCTGCCGGCGTTGGTGGCGCATCTGCAGCGGATGGTCGCGTCCGAGCAGGCCGCGCGCCATTCCGGAAAGGTAGACCGGGATGCCCAGCCGCGCCACGGCGGCTGCGACGCTGTCGGCCTCGGTCGCGTTCACCACCGACTGGCTGCCGATGACCGCGAGCGGCCGGCGCGCACCGGCCAGCGCGGCCAGCGCCTTGCCGATCGCCGCATCGCCTGCCTCGGGCGTCTCGACGCCGTGCACGGCGGGGTCGACGGTTTCGTGGCTGCCGTCGAACATGTTGCGCACGTGCCGGTTCAGGTACCAGCGCAACGCCCGATCGGGCAACGACGTCCCCTTGCCGCCGGCCTCTGCGTACCACTGGCGGATCGACGCCTCGTCGTACAGCAGGTCCACCGGGCATTCGACGAAAACCGGCCCCGGCACGCCCGAGCGAGCGAGCGCGAACGCCGCCGCGACCGATGGGGCGAGATCGCGCACGCGGCGCAGCTTGAAGAAGCGCTTGACGTGCGGAGCGACCAGCGGCCGCTGGTCGATATCCTGCAGCGCGCCGCGGCCCTGCAACGCGGTGGGCGCAGCGCCGCCCAGCAGCACCAGCGGCGACTGCGCGAGCTGCGCGTTCTTCAGCGCGGTGATCGTGTTGGTGATGCCCGGGCCGGCAGTCACGGCGGCCACGCCCGGAACGCCCGACAGGCGTGCCGCGGCGTCCGCGGCGAACACGGCCGTTGCTTCGTCGCGCACGTCGACGACGCGGATGCCGCGTGCCCGTGCAGCGCTCAGGATCGGCGAGATGTGGCCGCCGCACAGCGTGTAGATGCAGGGCACACCGTGCGCCTGCAGCACGGCGGCGACGCGGTCGCCACCGTGGCGCACCTGTACTTCGCCCGGACCCATGCGCTCAGGTCCCTTCATGTCCACTGCACCTTGTCGCCGTTGGCGAACCAGCGCGCGACGTGCGGCTGCACCGCCGCCTCGATGCGGGCGCGGCGCACCTTCATCGTCGGCGTGAGCATGCCGCTCTCGATCGTCCACGGCTCGCCGCTGACGACGATCATGCGCAGGCGCTCGTAGTCGGCCACGTCGCCGTTCACGCCATCGAGCAGGCGCCCCAGCTCCGCCTGCAGCTCCTCGCGCACGGCCGGATCGCCCGCGCGCGGGCGCAACGCCTCGGCGAGCTGCACGATCGCAAAGGGCGCGGGCTGTCCGAGCCCGGCCACGAGAGACATCTCGATCATCGGGTGCGCGTTCAGGCGATTCTCGATCGGGGCGGGCGCGACGTACTCGCCCTTGGCGGTCTTGAACAGATCCTTCGCGCGGCCGGTGATCTTCAGCAGCCCGTCAGCGCGCAACTCGCCGAGGTCTCCGGTGCGAAAGAATCCGTCCTCGGTGAAGCTTTCGGCATCGAGCTGCGGCTGCTTGTAGTAGCCGACCAGCCGCGCGGGGGACTTGATCAGGATCTCGCCTTCGGGACTGATGCGCACCTGAACGCCGGGTAGCGCCACGCCGACGTAGCCCGGCTCGCTGAAGCCGGCACGCGCGCTGTGCGAATACGAGTTGTCCTCGGTCATGCCGTAGCCCTCGTACAGCGACAGGCCGATGCGCCGATACCACGCGATCAGTTCGGCAGGAATCGGCGCCGACCCGCTGCCGGCTTCGATGACCTGGTCGAGCCCCAGTCCCGCGCGCACCTTGCGCGCCACGAGCTTTCCGACGAGCGGGATTCCCAGCAGCCGATCCAGCTTCTCCGGTGGCATCTTCGCGAAGACGCCCTGCTGGAACTTCGACCACAGGCGCGGCACCGAGATGAACGTCGTCGGGCGAGCGCGCCGCAGATCGTCCAGGAAGGTGTCGATCGATTCGGCGAAGAACACGTGCGCGCTTCCGTCCACCAGCGTCGCCGCCTCGACCCACGATCGCTCGAAGCTGTGCGCCAGTGGCAGGTACGACAGCATCCGGCTCTCGGCCACCTGCCCAATGCGCGAACGGGTATCGCGCCAGATTCCCACGGCAGCCTGCGTGATGCCCTCGAAGCTCGTCATCACGCCCTTGGGCGTGCCGGTGGAGCCCGACGTGTACATCAGCATCGCCAGGTCGTCGGGACGACGTTGCGGTCGGCCGGGAATCGGCGGTGTACGGGCAACGATCGCGTCCCAGGTCTCCAGGTCGGTCGGCGGGGCGAGCGGCAATGCGATGCAGGGCAAGCCTTCGGGTACGCCGCGCCGCTGCTGCGGCCATGCGTCGAGCTTGCCCACGAACAGCAGGCTGGACTCGCTGTGATCGAGAACGTAGCGCACGGTTTCGGCGGTCTCGGTGGGGAAGATCGCCACCGTCGTGTAGCCGGCCATCCAGATCGCCAGCTCGGCCATGATGAAGTGCGCGCAGTTCTTCGAGAGCATCGCAATGCGCGCGCCCGGCTCGAAGCCTCGGCCCTGCAGGTGCGCAGCCATGCGTCGCGACTGGTCGACCACCTCGGCCCAGGTGTAGTCGACGACGCGCCCCTGGCCGATCGGCTGCGTGAGGTAGACCCGCTCGGGCTTCGTCGCGGCGTGCTCGAAGACGTAGTCGAGGATCAGCCTGTCCTGCTCCGCCATCGCGCGCCTCCGGTCGCATGAGCACGACGCAGCCTACCGGCACGTGGCTGGCCGTGTCTACCGCTGCACGCGCTCGAAGCAGGGGGTCGTGCGGGCGGTCAGCGCGGGGAATCACGCCGCGCACTCGATCCGCGCCGGAACAGCCGCAGCACCTTCTCGCGCAGCCACGACTGCGCCGCATCGCCATCGGTGGCCGTGTGCCAGACCATTCCGACTTCGTACGGCGGCATCCTCAGCGGGACCTGCCACGTCGCCAGGCGCCGCCGGCGCTCGCACGCCCTGCGGGCGAACGTTTCGGGCACGATCGCCACGAGTTTCCCGCTCGCGACGAGGTCGGGCATCGACGCGTAGTGACGCGTGCGCACGACGATGCGCGTACCGAGCTTGTGCCGTTCGAGCGCCTCGGCAATCCCCTGGTGGTAGGTGGCGGTGGGAGACGCGACCACCAGCGCGGCGCCGGTGAAGCCGGCACGTTCGCGCCACTCGGGCGGACAGGCACGGCTGCCCAGCGCGACGTAGCGCTCGCGAAACAGCAGCGTCGAGCGGATGCCGCGCTGGCCCGGGTCCATCACACCGATCGCCAGGTCGATCTCGCGACGCGCCAGCGCCTCGGCCACGCGTTCGGCCGGCACGCCCACGTTGGTCACGCGCGTGCGGGGCGCCTCGCGCAGCACCGCCTCGACGATTGCCGGCAGGAACACCATCTCGCCGAGGTCCGACAGCGACAGCCGCCAGTCGACGCCGCTGCGCAGCGGATCGAACCCGTCGGGTTCGGTCAGCGCTGCCTCCAGCGCCTCGAGGTGACGCGCGGCCGCGGGCACGATGCGCTCGGCCAGCGACGTCCGCATCAGGCCGCCCGCTCCGCGCACGAACAACGGATCGTCGAAGGCCTCGCGCAGGCGTGCCAGCGCGTTGCTGGTGGCGGGCTGGCTCAGCGCGAGCCGCCGGCCCGCCTCGGTCACGGAGCGGCAGCGGTCGATCGCGACCAGCACCCGCAGCAGGTTCAGGTCGAGCCGGTGAAAGTGAATCAACATTGATGAAATGGATTTCGTTGATTCGTCTAATCCATTTGACGAATTATCGAGCCTACGGTTAATTTGGCCCGTTATCAAGGAGACCATCGGTGGAACGTTCCTTCAGCGAGGAGATCCGCTCTCTTTCGCTCGGCGACGGCCAGACCTTCCACGGCGAAGGAATCCTGGCGGTGACCAAGGCGCTGCTGCAGTCCGGTGTCAGCTATGTCGGCGGCTACCAGGGCGCGCCGGTCTCGCACCTGCTCGACGTGATGGTGCAGGCGCGCGACTACATGGACGAGCTCGGCGTGC
>CAZBTE010000116.1:0-7278 GCA_964494665.1 uncultured Limnobacter sp. | reverse complement strand
TCACCCGGCGTATCACGTCCATGCCGTCGCTGCCGCCGGCCAGCGCAATGTGCGGCTCGGCGCGGAACTCGGGCGGCAGCGCCCGCATCGAGGTCTCGTTGACGTAGGGAGGATTGCACAGGATCAGGTCGAACCGACGGCCGCGCAGCGGCGCGAACACGTCGCCGCCGACCAGCTCGAGACGCTGCTGCAGGCCATGGCGCGTGCGGTTCTCGCTGGCGAGGGCAAGTGCGTCGCCCGACAGGTCGGCGCCTACCACCTGTGCATCGGGAAAGCGCGTGGCGGCGACGACCGCCAGGCTGCCTCCGCCGGTGCACAGGTCGAGGATCGTCGCTGGCCACGATGCGGGGCGGGGATGGCGTTCGAGCCAATCGGGCAGCGCCTCGTCGAGCGCCTCGGCGATCAGCGAGCGCGGCACCAGCGCGCGTTCGTCGCAGGCGAAAGCGAGCCCACGCAGCCAGGCTTCGCCGGTCAGGTAGGCCGTCGGCTGGCGCGTGGCGATGCGCCGCTCGATCAGCGCGAGCGCCGCCTGGCGCTCGGAAGCGCACAGCCGTGCGTCGAGCCACGGCTCGAGCGTGTCCGGCGGCAGGTGCAGCGCCCACAGCAACAGCGCCGCCGCTTCGTCCCAGGCATTGTCGGTACCGTGCCCGTAGGCGAGGTCGGCCGCGCCAAAGCGCGAGGCGGCGTAACGCAGCAGGTCCCGCAGCGTGCGCAGCTCGCGCGCGGCCGCGTCGGCGTCGGCGAGTCGCCGCTCGAAGCGCCCGCTCATGCCGATTCGGACGCCGGCACGAGCAGCGCGGCCATGGTGCGCCGGTAGATGTTCTTCAGTGGCTCGAGCGCCGCGAGCTCGATGTGCTCGTCGATCTTGTGGATGCTTCCGCCGGGCGGCCCGAACTCGATCACCTGCGGGCAGATGCGGGCGATGAAGCGCCCGTCGGACGTGCCGCCGGTGGTGGACAACGCGGCGTCGATCCCGGTTTCGGCGTGGATCGCCGTGGCGAGCGCCTCCGAGAGCGCGCCGCGCGGGGTGAGGAAGGGCATGCCGGACAGCGACCACTCGAGTGCGTAGTCCAGGTCGTGTGCGTCCAGGATCGCGGCGACGCGTCGTTGCAGCCCATCCACCGTGCTGGCGGTCGAGAAGCGGAAGTTGAAGTCGAGCGTGATGCGTCCCGGGATCACGTTTCCGGCGCCGGCGCCTGCCTGGATGTTCGACACCTGCCAGGACGTGGGCGGGAAGTACTCGTTGCCGCGATCCCACTCGGTGGCCACCAGCTCGGCCAGCGCCGGCGCGAGCAGGTGGATCGGATTGCGCGCCAGGTGGGGATAGGCGATGTGTCCCTGCACGCCGTTGACCACCAACCGGCCCGACAGCGAGCCGCGGCGTCCGTTCTTGACCATGTCTCCGAGCCGCTCGACCGAAGTCGGTTCGCCGACGATGCAGTAGTCGAGCGATTCGCCGCGCGCAGCCAGCCGCTCGACCACCTTGACCGTGCCGTCGGTGGCGGGGCCTTCCTCGTCGGACGTGAGCAGCAGTGCGATGCGACCGGCCCACGGCGTGGTCGCCTCGAGCAGCTCCTCGACGGCAACCACGAACGCGGCGATCGAGCTCTTCATGTCGGCTGCGCCGCGGCCGTACAGGCGCGCGTCGCGCACCGTGGGCGTGAACGGATCGCTGGACCACTGGTCGGTCGGCCCGGCGGGCACCACGTCGGTGTGGCCGGCGAAGGCCAGCGTCGGGCCGCGGCTGCTTCCGGCGCGCGTCGCCCACAGGTTCGTGACGCCGTTGCTCTCGATCGTCTCGCAGGCGAAACCGAGCGGGCGCAACCGCTCGATCAGCAGCTGCTGGCAGCCGTGGTCGTCCGGCGTGACCGAACGGCGCCGGATCAGCGCCTCGGCGAGCTCGCGCACGCGGCTCATCGTTTTGCGCTGCCGGCCTCGGCGGTGGCGGTGCCGAACACGCCTTCGTAGAGGGTTTCGGAGAATCCGACGATGATGCGGTCGCCCGCCTGCAGCACCGGGCGCTTGATCAGCGTGGGATCGGCCAGCATCAGCTCCGCGGCGCTGGTCTGGTCGGTGATCGCGGCGCGGCGCTGCGCATCGAGCTTGCGCCACGCGAGGCCGCGCCGGTTCAGCAGCGAGTCCCAGGGAACGCGACCCAGCCAGGCCGACAGGCGCTGCGCCTCCAGCCCGTCCTTGCGAAAGTCGTGAAAGCCGAACGCGATGCCGTGCCCGCGCAGCCAGGCACGCGCCTTGCGCACCTGGTCGCAGTTCTCGATGCCGAAGACGACGACCTCGACCATCAGATGTTGAGCAGGAAGTCGGAGAACGACGCGCTCTGCCCGTCGCTGCCGCCAGCCGGCTTCTGCGGCTGCGGCTGCCCGAGTGCGGCCGATGCCATCGCCGGCGAGACGAGCGCGCCGGGCGCGGTCGACGGCGCGGCCGGCGGCTTCGCGGCGTCGTCGTCGGCCTCGTTCTCCAGCATCCACAGCAGGTTGGTGGGCGAGTCGGCGTGCGCCATCGCATCTTCCTTGGCGATGCGTCGCGCGCGCACCAGCTCGACCAGCGCGTGGTCGAAGGTGCGCGAACCGGCCGCCAGGCTCTGGTTCATCGCGTCCTTGATCTCGGTGAGGCGGCCCTGCTCGATCAGTTCGGCGATGTGGCGGGTGTTCAGCAGTACTTCGACCGCTGGCAACCGGTTGCCGTCGAAACCGCGCACCAGCCGTTGCGAGACCACGGCCCTGAGGGTGGCCGCCAGGTCGGCCAGCAGCACCGGCCGGTTGTCCAGCGGGTAGAAGCTCACGATGCGGTTCAACGCGTGGTTGGCGTTGTTCGCGTGCAGCGTGGCCAGCACCAGGTGGCCCGACTGCGCGTAGGCAATCGCGTTGGACATCGTCGCGGTGTCGCGGATCTCGCCGATCAGGATGCAGTCGGGCGCCTGTCGCATCGCGTTCTTCAGGGCGACGTCGAGCGAGACCGTGTCGGTGCCGATCTGGCGCTGGTTGACGATCGAGCGCTTGTTCTGGAACGTGAACTCGATCGGGTCTTCCAGGGTCAGGATGTGGCCGGACTTGTTCTCGTTGCGATGGTCGATCATCGAGGCGAGCGTAGTGGACTTGCCCGACCCGGTGGCGCCGACCACCAGCAGCAGGCCGCGCTTCTCCATCACCAGGTCGCCCAGCAGCGGCGGCAGGTCCAGGGCCGCGATCTTCGGGATGTGGTGCGGAATGAAGCGGATCACGCACGCCGGCGAGCCGCGCTGGCGGAACACGTTGACGCGAAAGCTGCCCACGTTGCGCACGCCATAGCCGAGGTTGAGCTCGTGCTGCTTCTCGAACGTCTCCCAGTGGCGGTCCTCGACGATCTCGCGGACCAGCGAGGTCACGTTGGCGGGATCCAGCCGCTGCTGGTTCACCGGCACCATCGCCCCGTTGATCTTCAACTGGACCGGCGAGCCGGGAGCCAGGAAGAGGTCCGACGCCTTCTTCTCGGACATCAGCTGCAGCAAGCGATCCATCACCATGCGGGTCCCCCGATCTCTTCGCGCCGCGCGGTTCGTGCAGACCGGCGACGGGTGGCCATGCCGTCAGTCGCCGCGCAGCAGTTCGTTGATGCCGGTCTTCGCGCGCGTCTGCGCGTCGACGCGCTTGACGATCACGGCGCAATACAGGCTCACCTTTCCGTCGGCCGACGGCAGCGAACCGGGCACCACCACCGAACCGGCAGGCACTCGCCCGTACAGCACCTGCCCCGATTCGCGATCGTAGATCTTCGTGCTCTGGCCGATGTACACGCCCATCGAGAGCACCGAGTTCTCCTCGACGATCACGCCTTCGACCACCTCGGAACGCGCGCCGATGAAGCAGTTGTCCTCGATGATGGTCGGGTTGGCCTGCAGCGGCTCGAGCACGCCGCCGATGCCCACGCCGCCGGAAAGATGGACGTTGCGGCCGATCTGCGCGCACGATCCCACGGTAGCCCAGGTGTCGACCATCGTGCCTTCGTCGACGTACGCGCCGATGTTCACGTACGAGGGCATCAGCACGACGTTCTTTCCGACGAAGGCGCCGCGCCGCGCGACGGCTGGCGGCACCACGCGAAAGCCGCCGGCCCGGAAGTCGTCGGCACTCCAGCCGTCGAACTTGGTGGCGACCTTGTCGTAGTACTGCAGCGGACCGGACTGCGTCGGCACGTTGTCCTCGATGCGAAACGACAGCAGCACGGCCTTCTTGACCCACTGGTTGACGATCCATTCGCCGTCGCGCTTCTCGGCCACGCGCAGGGTGCCGGCGTCGAGTTGCGCGATGATGGCGGCGACGGCGTCGCGGACCTCGACCGGTGCGCTCTTCGGGGACAGCTCGTTGCGGCGTTCCCACGCATGGTCGATGGCCTGCTGCAGGTGCGTCATGGGTCCTTTTCGGTCAGGAGGCGAGGAACCGTTCGATGCGTGCGGCCGCCTCGACGCAACTGGCCGGCGAGTCGACCAGCGCGATGCGCACGAAACCGCGGCCCGGGTTGCGGCCCCCATGATCGCGGGCCAGGAAGCTGCCCGGGAGCACCAGGACATTATATTGGGCAAACAGGCTGCGGCAGAATGACTGGTCGTCGCCCGAGGGCACCCGCGCCCACAGGTAGAAGCCGGCGTCGGGCCGCGCGGTCTCGAGCACGCGCGCGAGCACCGGCGTGACCGCGTCGAACTTGTGCCGGTACAACGCGCGGTTCTCGGCCACGTGTGCCTCGTCGCCCCAGGCCGCAATCGAGGCCGCCTGCACCGGCAGGCTCATCGCACTGCCGTGATAGGTCCGGTAGAGCAGGAAGCGCTTGAGGATCGACGCATCGCCTGCCACGAAGCCCGAGCGCATGCCCGGCGCGTTGGATCGCTTGGACAGGCTGGAGAACACCACCAGCCGGCGCCAGTCGTCGCGCCCCAGCGCCTGCGCGGCCTGCAGCGCGCCCAGAGGCGGCGCGGCGTCGTCGAAGTGGATCTCCGAGTAGCACTCGTCGGCTGCGATCGTGAAGCCGTGCCGGTCGGATAGCTCGAACAGCCGGCGCCAGTCGTCCAGCGACAGCACCACCCCGGTGGGGTTGCCCGGCGAGCAGGTGTACAGCAGCCGGGTGTCGGCCCATACCGCCTCGGGTACGGCGTCCCAGTCGCTGCGAAAGCGGGCCTCGGGCCACTGCTCGACGAAATGCGGCTCGGCGCCGGCCAGCAGCGCCGCGCCTTCGTAGATCTGATAGAACGGATTCGGGCAGACCACGCGTGCGCGCTCGCCGGGATCGATCACCGCCTGGGCGAACGCGAACAGCGCCTCGCGCGAGCCGTTCACCGGCAACACTTCACTGGCCGGATCGACGCGACGCAGGCCATAGCGCCGCTGCAGCCATGCAGCGATCGCCTCGCGCAGCGCCGGCGTACCGGCGGTGGCGGGGTAGGCCGACAGGCCGTCGAGGTGCGCCACCAGCGCATCGCGGATCAGCGCCGGCGTGGGGTGCTTCGGCTCGCCGATCGACAGGTTCAGCGGGGCATGCGCCGCCGACGGCGTCACGCCGTCCAGCAGCGCGCGCAGGCGCTCGAACGGATAGGGCTGGAGCTTGTCGAGATTATGGTTCAAGAATACGATGCAACTATATGATTTACAACTGTTTATCTACGTGGTGCTGTGTGATTCGGGGAACTCGCCCAGGTCGATCCGGGGTGCCGGCTTCCAGCCCCTCTTGCGGTGTTCGGCCACCACCGTCGTGAAGATCCCGCCGCGCACGTACCAGCGCGCGGTCAGCCGCATGAAGCGCGGCGCGACCGCGGCGACCAGTTCGTCGAGGATGCGGTTGGTCACCGCCTCGTGAAACGCGCCCTGGTCGCGGAAGCTCCACATGTAGAGCTTGAGCGCCTTGAGCTCGACGTTGCGTCGGTCGGGCACGTAGTCGATCGCGAGGCGCGCGAAGTCGGGCTGCCCGGTGAGCGGGCACAGGCAGGTGAATTCCGGCACTTCGATGTGAATCAGGTAGTCGCGTCCGGGCGCCGGATTGGCGAAGGTCTCGAGCTTCGTGGAGGGTTTCGACGGCATGATCGCGAAGGGGCGTCACGAGCCCGGCGAATGCGCGGTTGCGCGAGCAGGGGTCGGGCGGGTGGCGTGTATTATACGGAGCAGTGAAGAGCCGCCGAGCGCGGCTCTTGCCTTTGCTGAGCGACCAGGCGCGCTCCGCGCCGGCGCCCCGGCGACAGCGGGCAAGGAAATACGGTGCGACTGAAACAGATCAAACTCGCCGGGTTCAAGTCTTTCGTCGATCCCACCCACTTCGAAGTTCCCGGCCAACTGGTCGGCGTGGTCGGTCCCAACGGGTGCGGCAAGTCCAACATCATCGACGCGGTGCGCTGGGTGCTGGGAGAGTCCAAGGCTTCCGAGTTGCGCGGCGAGTCGATGCAGGACGTGATTTTCAGCGGCTCGTCCGAGCGCAAGCCGGCGGCGCGCGCATCGGTTGAACTGGTGTTCGACAACTCGCTCGGACGCATCGCGGGCAGCTGGAGCCAGTACGCCGAGATCTCGGTCAAGCGCGTGCTCACGCGCGACGGCCAATCCGCCTACTTCATCAACAACCAGCCGGTGCGTCGGCGCGACGTGCACGACATGTTCCTCGGCACCGGGCTGGGGCCGCGCGCCTACGCGATCATCGGCCAGGGGATGATCTCCCGGATCATCGAGGCCCGTCCCGAAGAGCTTCGGGTCTTCCTCGAGGAGGCGGCCGGTGTCTCGAAGTACAAGGAGCGCCGGCGCGAGACGAGCAACCGGCTTGCCGACACCCGCGAGACGCTCAACCGCGTCGAGGACATCCGCCGCGAGCTCGGCATCCAGATCGAGCGCCTCGAGCGGCAGGCCGAGGTCGCCCAGCGCTTTCGCGAGCTCGAGGCCGAGCGCGAGCGCAAGCAGCAGATGCACTGGCTGGTGCGCCGGGACGAGGCGCGTCGTGAGCAGGCGGCCTGCCAGCAGCGCGAGGCGGCCGCCCGTACCGCCCTCGAAGCGAAGATAGCCGAGCAGCGGGCGCTGGAGGCCGAGATCGAGGCCCGGCTGGCGGCGCAGGCGGCGCGCGTCGATGCCTTCCCTGCCGCCCTGCCCCGCTCCCTTCAGATCTAGGCCGAGGTCGCTCGCCTCGAGGCCGAGATCCGCCACGTCGACGAGACCAGCGGCCAGATCGCCGAGCGCCTCGCCACGATCGAGGCCGATGCCGAACGGCTGGCCGCCGAGCTTCGCCTGGCCACCGAGGGGCTGGAGCGGGCGCGCAGCG
>CAZBTE010000115.1:0-7323 GCA_964494665.1 uncultured Limnobacter sp. | reverse complement strand
GGATCAGCGGATGCAGGTTGCCGTCGCCGGCATGGAACACGTTCATGCAGCGCAGCCGGTACTTGTCTTCCATCGCTGCGATCGCCGCGAGCATGCGCCCGATGTTCCGGCGCGGGATCGTGCCGTCCATGCAGTAGTAGTCGGGCGAGAGCCGGCCGGCGGCCGGAAACGCATTCTTGCGCCCCGACCAGAACAGCAGTCGCTCGGCTTCGGAGTTCGACACGCGGATGCCGGTGGCGCCCGACTCGCGCAGCACCTGCTCGATGCGCGCCACCTCGTCGGCCACTTCTTCCGGCGTGCCGTCGGACTCGGCGAGCAGGATCGCTGCCGCCCCGAGGTCGTAGCCGGCGTGCACGAACTCTTCGACGGCGACGGTGGCCTTGCGGTCCATCATCTCGAGGCCGGCCGGGATGATGCCGGCCGCGATGATGTGCGCCACCGCGTCGCCGGCGGTGACCACGTCGTCGAACGAGGCCATGACGACGCGTGCGAGCGGCGGCAACGGCACCAGCTTGACGGTGATCTCCGTGACGATCGCGAGCATGCCCTCGGAGCCGATCATCAGCGCCAGCATGTCCAGCCCCGGCGTGTCGAGCGCCTCGCTGCCGAACTCGATCACTTCTCCGTCGACGGTCAGGCCGCGCAAGCGCAGCACGTTGTGCACCGTGAGGCCGTACTTCAGGCAGTGCACGCCGCCCGAGTTCTCGGCGACGTTGCCGCCGATCGTGCAGGCGATCTGCGAGGATGGGTCGGGTGCGTAGTAGAGCCGGTGCGGCGCCGCGGCTTCCGAGATCGCGAGGTTGCGCACGCCGGGCTGCACGCGAGCGATGCGCGCCAATGGATCGATGGACAGGATGCGGTTGAACTTGGCCATCGACAGCACGATGCCCGATGCGTGCGGCATCGAGCCGCCCGACAGGCTGGTGCCGGCGCCGCGCGCCACCACCGGCACGTCGAGCGCGGCACAGGCCTTCAGGATCGCGCGCACCTGGTCCTCGGTCTCGGGCAGCGCCACGCCGACCGGCAACTGCCGGAACGCGGAGAGGCCGTCGCATTCGTAGGGACGCGTGTCCTCCTCGCGGTACAGCAGGCAGTGCGCCGGCAGCACCGTGCGCAGGCGCTCGATCACCGCGCGCTGGCGCTCGGGCGAGAGCCTGGCCGCGAGGTCGGCAAAGCGGTCGTCGAAGCCCGAGGCTTCGGGCCGCTCTGCGGTGGATACGGTCGACGTGTTCATGACGCTCCCGCGATTGTGCCCGATCGCGCAGCAGGTTCGCGGCGGCGTGCCCGCCGCGGGATTCGCGGCAGCATGCCCGCGGCGATCAGCCAGGCGGGCCGTCCTTCAGCTTCTTCCAGAGCGTGGTTCGCGACATCCCGAGCCTGCGCGCCGCCTCGGCGCGGTTGCCGCCGGTTTCCTCGAGTGTGCTGCGGATCACTGCCCGCTCGTCGCCGGTTCGCGCCGCACGCCGGTAGTAGAACCCGCGCGGCTCGGCCGACGGTGTGCGTGCCGCGCCGGCCGCCGGCGGCGCGCGCTCGTCGCCGCGCACGCCGGGCGCAAGGATCTCCGGCAGCAGGTGGTGCGGCAGGATCTCGGGGCCGTCGGCGTGCACCATCGCGAACTCGAGCGCATTGAACAGCTGCCGAACGTTGCCGGGCCAGCGGTAGACCTCGAGCGCGGTCAGTGCCTCGGGCGACACCCGCAGCGGCGCCCGTCGATAGCGTTCGGCCAGTTTGCCGAGCATCCGCGCAGCCAGCAGCGCGATGTCGCTCGCGCGCTCGCGCAACGGCGGAACGTGCAGGGGCAGCACGCGCAGCCGGTAGTAGAGATCCTCGCGGAACTGGCCGCCGCGCACCATCGCTTCTAGGTCGCGGTGCGTCGCCGCGACGACGCGCACGTCGAACTTGCGCGGATGGTTCTCGCCGAGCCGCACGACTTCGCGTTCCTGCAGCACGCGCAGCAGCTTGGTCTGCATCGCCGGCGAGATCTCGCCGATCTCGTCGAGCAGCAGCGTCCCGCCGCTCGCGGCCTCGAAGCGCCCGACGCGCGCGGAGGCCGCACCCGAGAATGCGCCCTTGGCATGGCCGAACAGCTCGGACTCCAGCAGGTTCTCGGGCAGCGCGCCACAGTCGAGCGGCACGAACGGACCGTGGGCGCGCGGCGAGTTGTCGTGCAGCGCTCGCGCGACGAGTTCCTTGCCGACGCCGCTCTCGCCGGTGACCAGCACGCTGGCATCGCTCACCGCGGCGCGCAGCAGCTGCGCATACAGCACCTGCATCGCTGGTGCGCGGCCGACCAGCCCACCCAGGCGCCAGCGTTCGCGCACCTCGTCCTCGAGCGCCACCTCGCGCGAGCGGTCTCGCAACACGATCGAGCAGTGCAGGCCGGCGTCGTTGGCAGGCAGCAGCATCGCCCACATGCGCAACGCGATCTCGCTGCCGTCGGCACGCCGCAACGAGATGTCCTGGACCTTGCGCGCGTCGGCGCCGCCCGGCACCAGCGAGCAGCGACCGCCGCTCTCGCATTCGCGCGCACAGCGGGTGCCGGCGAACACGCTCGGGCACGCGACGCCCAGCAGGCGATCACCGTCGCGCCCGAGCAGGCGCGCGGCCGCCGCGTTGACCTCGACGACGCGCCGCTGCGAATCGACGAAGACGACGCCCTCCTCGAGGTTGTCGAGCAGGTTCTTCAGCGCGGCGATCGTGATCATGGCTTGTCTCGCTGTCCAGTATGAACGTTCACCTGAACGTTCACAAGACGCGCCGATGCGGCGAGCGCGATCGCGCACCCCCGTCGACGGGGCGGATTCAGGCACGTGTGCGCTGGCACGAATCTCGCAATGACATCGATACCCGGCGATCCGAACCGGGCATTCGCGATCAACGGAGGAGCAGCCCACCATGCAACGAATGGTCAAGTCCCTCGCCGGCCTGGCGGTCGCCGGCCTGGCCTGCAGCGCGTTCGCGGCTCCGCCGCTTGCCGACGACCAGATCGTCGCCAGCTTCGAGCGGATGCTCAAGCACGCGCCGACGCCGACGCCGAAGATCGACCTGAACGCACTGCAACGCAAGCACGGTGCCGATCCGCTGATCAAGGCGGTAAACGTGGCACTGTGGGAGCAGGATCCGCCGCAGTACCACATCGCCCCGCAGGCCTCGGCCGCGCAGCCGCTACGGCGCTGACTTCGGCCTGACGCTCGCCGCGCGGACGCCGCGGCGGCGGCGCGACGCGCGCCGGGCAGCCGCTCATCCGAACGGCAGCACGACCCCGCGCAGGTTGCGGCCGGCGATCAGGTCGGCGTAGCCGTCGTTGATCGCAGCCAGCGGGTAGCGCCGCGTGACGAGTTCGTCGAGCCTGATCGCACCCTGGCGATAGAGGGCGATCAGCTCGGGGATCTGCACGCGCGGGCTGGCGAAGCCGTATACCGACCCCATGATCGCCTTCTGCGAGGTGACCAGCTCGAGCGGCGGCACCGGCAGAGTCGCCTGGCCTGCCGGCGTGAGCGCGGTGACCACGACGTTGCCGGCCTTCGCCGTGGCCCGGAAGGCCTGCAGCAACGTGGCCGGCGGATCGATGCACACGAACGCATGGTCGACGCCGACGCCGTCGGTCAGCGCGTGCACCGCGGCGACCAGGTCGACGCTGCCGCTGTCGACCGTGTGCGTGGCGCCGAAGGTGCGCGCCCACTCCAGCTTGCGCGCGACCACGTCGGCGGCGACGATGGTCGTGGCGCCAGCCAGCTTCGCACCCTGCACGACGTTGATGCCGTCGCCACCCACGCCGACCACCAGCACCGAGTCGCCCGGCTTGACGCGCGCGCGGTGACGCGCTGCGCCGATGCCGGCCGGCACGCCGCAGGCGACCAGGCTCGCGAGGTCCAGCGGCAGGTCGCGATCGATCACCACGACCGATGCCTGGTGCACCACCGTGTGCTGTGCGAACGCGCCGATCATGCAGAAGGCGCCCACTTCGCGGCCCGACGCGTCGCGGCGCCGATAGCTGCCGTCCACTTGCGGGCCCTGAGTGATGCGCGGGCCGAGCGCGCACAGGTGCTCGCGGCCCTGGCGACACCAGCGGCAGGCGCCGCAGCCGGGAATGAACGCCAGCACGACGTGATCGCCCACCGCGATCCCCTCCACGCCCGGTCCGAGCGCCTCGACCACGCCGGCGCCCTCGTGCCCCAGCACCATCGGGCTCATCGCGACCTGGCGTTCGCCCTGCATCACGTGCCAGTCGGTGCGGCACAGGCCGACCGCTTCGACACGCACCAGCAACTCGCGCTCGCGGGGCGCATCGAGTTCGATGTCCTCGATCGACAATGGATCGCCGGGACGGTGGAAAACGGCACTGCGCACGCGCATCGGGAATCCGGACTCCGCGGTTGAGGCGAGGCCCAAGCATCGGGCCGGCCCGCGGCGCTGTCAACGCACCGCGGCCGGATGCTAACGTGTCGCCATCCATGCGCGAGACGAACCCGCCCCCGTGGTGGGCCGAGCATTCGCGCGAGCGCCGGCTCTGAGCACGCGGCTATTTGACACCGAAGCACCGGATTGGCACTCTGTGCGCCAGCCGAACAACCGCTGTGGGAGAGACTGCGCGGACCGGAAACAAGCCGACCGGTCCGGCGTGGCGCCGAAGGTGTATCGCCCCGGAAACTCTCAGGCAAAAGGACTGCAGCGGTTCGGCTCTCTGGAGAGAAGGCGTCGCGATCGGGCCGCTGGCCGCGGTGGCACGCCTCGCCGAAGGAAACAGGCGGCGCCGCGTCACGGTGCCGCTGAATGTCTCAGGCAAACGGACAGAGGGGGCTCCCGATCAACCATGGGCCGTGTCGCGGCCGCCTCCGGAGCCCTGCCTTGAACAACCCCTCCGATCTCCGCTACACCTCGTCGCACGAGTGGCTTCGCCTGGAAGCCGACGGCACCGCGACGGTAGGCATCACGTTCCACGCGCAGGACGCGCTGGGCGAACTGGTCTACGTGGAGTTGCCCGAAGTGGGCCGCCAGCTCGCGCAGGGCGATGCCTGCGTGGTCGTCGAATCCACCAAGGCGGCCTCGGACGTCTACGCACCGGTGTCCGGTGAAGTGGTCGCCGTCAACACGGCGCTCGTCGACGCGCCGCAGACCGTCAACGAGGCGCCGTTCGGCGATGGCTGGCTGTTCCGCATGAAGGTGTCCGACCGCTCGCAGGTCGATGCGCTGCTGAGCGCCGACGCGTACGCAGCCGGCCCCGGCGCCGACTGACGCGCACCGCCTCGCGCCGGCGCAGCGCGACCGGCGTCGATCCTTCGCATTCCGTTTCGAGGCCGCCGCCGCGCAGGCCTTGCTGGAGAACCCTTCGATGACCGCGTCCGAGAACCACGGCGACATCCGCGCGCTGCTGAACCACGACGAGTTCCACGCCCGGCACATCGGGCCGTCGGCCGCACAGGAGGCGGCGATGCTGGCCGCGCTCGACTTCGAGTCGCGCGAAGCGCTGATGCGTGCCACGGTCCCCGCCCACATCCGGCTCGACGCGCCGCTGGCACTCGAGGCGCCGGTCTCCGAGGCGCAGGCGCTGGCCGAGCTGCGCGAGCTGGCCAGCCGCAACCAGCTCTGGCGCAGCTACATCGGCGCCGGCTACCACGGCACGCTGCTTCCCGAGCCGATCCGGCGCAACGTGCTCGAGAACCCGGGCTGGTACACGTCGTACACGCCGTACCAGGCCGAGGTGGCGCAGGGCCGCCTGGAGGCGCTGCTGAACTTCCAGCAGATGGTGGTCGACCTGACCGGCCTGCCGATCGCCAACGCCTCCCTGCTGGACGAGGCGACCGCCGCAGCCGAGGCGATGGCGATGGCGCGGCGCGCCTCGAAGTCGAAGTCGAACTGCTACCTGGTCGACGCGGCCACGCATCCGCAGGTGCTGGCCGTCGTGAGCACGCGCGCAAAGTGGATGGGCATCGAGGTCATGGTGGCCGACGCCGGGGCCGAGATGGCCGGCGAGGCTGCGGGGCGCTTCTTCGGCGCGCACCTGCAGACGCCCGACACCTTCGGCCGCCTGCGCGACTTCGCCGCGCCGATCGCCGCGCTGCGCGCCGCCGGCGGGCGCGCCACGGTGGCTTGCGACCCGCTCGCGCTGGTGCTGGCGATGTCGCCCGGCGCGATGGGCGCCGACATCGCAATCGGCTCGGCACAACGCTTCGGCGTGCCGATGGGCTACGGTGGCCCGCACGCCGCGTTCATGGCGGCACGCGAAGACCTGCTGCGCACGATGCCGGGGCGCATCATCGGCGTGTCGAAGGACGCTGTCGGCAACCCGGCGCTGCGCATGGCGCTGCAGACACGCGAGCAACACATCCGCCGCGACAAGGCCACCAGCAACATCTGCACCTCGCAGGCGCTGCTGGCCAACATGGCCGGCCTGTACGCGGTATACCACGGCGCCCAGGGCCTGCGGCGCATCGCACTGCGCGTGAACGCGATGACGCGCCTGCTCGCGCGGCTGGTGGCACCGGCGCTGCAACCGCTGCACGAGAGCTGGTTCGATACGCTGGTGTTCGACCTCGGCGCCGGCGCTGCCGACGCGCGCAAGCGCGCGCACGCGATGCGCATCAACCTGCGCGATTACGAAGCCGAAGGCGCGCCGGCCGGCCGCGTCGGCGTGGCGCTCGACGAGACGGTCGGGCCGGGCGACGTTGCCGAGCTGGCGTGGGTGCTGGGCGGCGAACGCATCGACGCAACGGCGCTGGACGCGGCGCTGGCGACGCTCGGCGTCGAGCCGGCGTCGATCGCTCCGGCACTGCGCCGCACCGATGCGGTGCTTTCGCACCCGGTGTTCAACCGCTACCGCAGCGAAACGGAGTTCATGCGCTACCTGAAGCGGCTGGAGAACCGCGACCTCTCGCTGGTGCATTCGATGATCCCGCTCGGTTCGTGCACGATGAAGCTGAACGCGGCATCGGAAATGGCCCCGGTCACGTGGCCGGAGTTTGCGAACCTGCATCCGTTCGCTCCGCGCGAGCAGGCGGCCGGCTACACGGCGATGCTCGCGCAGCTCGGCGGCTGGCTGGCGGCCATCACCGGTCTTGCCGCGGTGTCGTTCCAGCCGAATTCCGGCGCCCAGGGGGAATACGCAGGGCTTCTGGCGATCCGTCACTACCTGGCCGCGCAGGGGCAGTCGCATCGCGACGTGTGCCTGATTCCGTCCTCGGCGCACGGCACCAATCCGGCCTCGGCGCAGATGATGGGCCTGCGCATCGTCGTCGTGGCCTGCGACGCGCAGGGCAACATCGACGTGGCCGACCTCGAACGCCGGATCGCCGAGCACCGCGATGCGCTCGCCGCGCTGATGGT
>CAZBTE010000114.1:0-7328 GCA_964494665.1 uncultured Limnobacter sp. | reverse complement strand
CGTCGGCCTTCAGCTCGGCTGCCAGGCCGAAGTCGCTCATCTTCCAGCCCATCGCGCCGAGCAGTTCTTCCATCGAAGCACGTGTGCCGGAACCGGGGTTCCCGACGTTGAACCGCTTGCCCTTGAAGTCGGCGAACGACTTGATGTTCGCTTCCTTGCGCGCGACGACCGTGAACGGTTCCGGGTGCACGGAGAACACGGCGCGCATGTCGCAATACGGGCCGGCGTCCTTGAACTGACCCACGCCCTTCAGGCCATTGAACTGCACGTCGGACTGCACGAAGCCGAGGTCGAGCTCGCCGGCCTTGATCGTATTCACGTTGAACACCGAGCCGCCGGTGGACTCGACCGAGCAGCGGATGCCGTGCTTCGCGCGATCCTTGTTGACGAGGCGGCAGACCGCGCCGCCGGCGGCGTAGTAGACGCCGGTGACGCCGCCAGTGCCGATCGTGATGAACTTCTGTTGCGCGGCAACCGGCGCGGAGAGCATCGTGGCCGTCAGTGTTGCGCCGACGATCGCCGCCAGGCGTGCGACCTTCATGGTTTTCTTCATTGCGTGCCTCTCCCGGACTCGGATTGTTGTGACCGCGCCATTATGCGCATCCGGCGCTGCGGGGCAAGTCGGGAGGTCCCTTACTGGAGGCCGTTGCCGGAGGTTAGTTCCCGATGCTCCTCGAGGGCGCTCGCACCCCGATTGTCGGGGGCCTCAGGCTACGGATCGCAGTGCTGCGATCGAAGCGTCGACGGCATCGCCGAGCCGCTCGACGATCTGGTCGATGTCGTGCGCGGTGGCGACGAAGGGCGGCGCCAGCAACACGTGGTCACCCACCCTGCCGTCGACCGTGCCGCCCATCGGGTAAACCATCAGACCACGCGCCATCGCGGCCTGCTTGATGCGCGCATGGAGCTTTGCTGCGGCGTCGAACGGCGTCTTCGCGGCGCGCTCGGCCACCAGTTCGATCGCCATGAACAGGCCGCGACCACGAATGTCGCCGACGTGCGGATGCGTGCCGAAACGCCGTTCCAGACGCTCACGCAACTGGTCGCCGCGCTGGCGGCACGCGGCCAGCAGGCCGTCGCGCCGGATCACACGCTGCACCGCAAGTGCAGCGGCGCAGGCCACGGCGTGACCGAGATAGGTGTGGCCGTGCTGGAAGAAGCCGCTGCCGCGCGCGAATGCGTCGACCACGCGCCGCTGCGCGAGCACTGCTCCAATCGGCTGGTAGCCGCCGCCCAGCCCCTTGGCGATCGTCATCAGGTCGGGCGCAACGCCCTCCTGCTCGCAGGCGTGCAGCGTGCCGGTGCGACCCATGCCGCACATCACCTCGTCCAGGATCAGCAGGATGCCGTGACGGTCGCACAGCTCGCGCACGCCGCGCAGGTATCCGGGCACCGGCGGCAGCGCGCCGGAGGTGGCGCCGCCCACCGTCTCGGCGACGAAGGCGATCACGTTGGACGGACCGAGCCGCTCGATCTCGGCGGCCAGCTCGGCGACCAGGCGCGTGCCGTAGGCTTCGGGGCTCTCGCCGTCGCGGCGGTCACGGTACTCGTAGCATGGCGAGACGTGCGCGACATCGATCAGCAGCGGCGCAAACTGCGTGCGCCGCCACGCGTTGCCGCCGACCGCCAGCGCGCCCAGCGTGTTGCCGTGGTAACTCTGTCGCCGCGCGATGAAGTGGCGGCGCTCGGGCTGGCCGATCTCGACGAAATACTGGCGCGCCATCTTCAGCGCGGCTTCGATCGCCTCGGAGCCGCCCGACACGAAGTAGACGTGGCCGATCCCTTCGGGTGCATCGGCCACCAGCGTGTCGGCCAGCGTCTCGGCGACCTCGGTGGTGAAGAAGCTGGTGTGCGCGTAGGCAAGCCGGTCGATCTGCGCGTGCATCGCTGCGACGACGTCCGGATGGCCGTGGCCGAGGCACGAAACCGCAGCGCCGCCCGACGCATCGATGTACGTGTTGCCGTCGGCGTCGCGCAGGTGCACACCACTGCCCGACACCGCCACGGGGTAGCTGCGCCCGAGCGTTCGATGAAAGACGCGGGTCGTATCCATCGCGCAAGCATAGCTCACGCGCTATGCAGCCGCACGCGACGCGCCAGCGCGATCGTCGCCAGCGGCGCCACCAGTCCGATCAGCAGCACCGTCCACATCAGTTCGCCGAGCTGGCTGTAGTCGGCCGCGACCAGCACCGCGCCGCTGGCGGCGTCCTTCACCTCGCGTGTCACCACGTAGGACTGGTTCAGGTACTTGGTGCCGAGCTGCGAGGCCGACAGCGCCAGGTTGGTGAACGAGGCCATCACCGCGAAATAGGTGGCCTTGAGCTTCTCGGGCGCCGAGTTGGCGATCCACGCCAGCATCGGAACCATCGCGATCTGGCCCAGCGGCGATTCGATCGCGGTGTCCACCAGCGCGATGAAGCGCGCATCGACGATGCCACCGGTGTGCGCGGCGGTCCATTCGTGCAGGCCGTAGTACATGCCGATGATCGGCAGCATCAGTGCCGCCCCGACCACCGTGAGCAGGCCCACGATGTAGTAGATCGACCGTTCGGCCATGAAGCGGCGGAACACGAACAGCCCGGCCAGCGTCAGTGCGCTGCCGATCAGCGCCAGCACGGAGAGGAACTGCTGGTCGAACCCGAGATCGTCGATCATCCACCACGTCTGGCCGGCACCCGGCGTGGGCAGCGCGCGGAACACGAACACGACGATCGCGGTGCCGAGCAGCGTCGCGCGTGCCTGGGGCTCGAGTTCGCGCAGCAGGCGCCACATCAGCGTGACGATGATCGCCATCGAGGCACCGAACACGAGTTCCTGCCCCCAGCGAACGTCGCTGAGCCCGACCGCCAGCGACACCACCGCGAACGCCAGCCCGCCGCCGAGCACCCAGAAATTGACCGGCGGACGCTCGGCGTGCACCGTCAGGCGCGCGGCGATCTGCCCCTCGTCGAGCCCTTCGGCGCGCAACCTGCGGCGCGCGCGTTGCTGCAGCCAGGCGGCGAACAGCACGCCCGCCACCGACACCGCGGGGATCAGCAACGCGATCTCGTGCACGCGCACGTAGACCGCCACCCGCTCGGGCTCGGGAAGCAGGTTGACCCCGCGCAGCAGGTAGACGTTGACCAGCGAGACCAGCACGCCGCCGCCGATGATCGCAACCCGCCCCAGGGTCTGCATCGTCGTGTGCATGGCGCGACGCTGCGCCTGTTCGATCGGTCGCCCGTCCTCGTGGAATCGCGGCACCGCCTCGACGGTCATCGCATCGGCGACCACGTCCTGCGTCACGTAGCCGATCGGCGCCAGCAGCGCGGCCAGCACGTACCACGCTTCGGCTCTCATCACCGTGGCCATCTGCACCGGGTCGGCGAGCAGGCCGATCATGATCAGCAGGCTCGCCGCGATCAGCGACGCGCCCAGGTACACGAAGCCGGACTTGTAGCGCCAGACGAGGTCGACCAGGTGGCCGAGCGGCATCTTCAGCGCCCACGGCAGCCCCGCCCAGAAGCCGAGCGCGGCCAGGAACTCGGCCGACAGGCCGAGGTACTCCTTGACGAAGAACGTGCCGACGATGGCGGTCAGGCCGGAGATGCCGGCCGCCAGGTAGACCATCAGCGGCGGCAGGTACGACAGCCGCATGTCTCTGCCGAGCGAGAGCACGTTGGCGTCGAGCCAGCGCACCACCCGCACCGCCGGACTCATCGCGGCCGCCGCTCCCGGATCGCGCCGCTCAGCGAGCGTCGCGCTGCTCGCGAGCGTCGCGCTGCTCGCGCTGGATGTCTTCGGCGGTCCAGAACGACAGCGCGGCGATCGCCACGCCGCAGGCGACGGCGTTGACCATCGCGACGCGATCGTCGTCGTAGCCGAGCAGCCAGGGCGACACTGCCAGGCCGATGCCCAGCGCCAGGTTGCCCCATTCCTCGACGATCTCGGGGTAGTAGAACGCATCGACCGCGAACGTGACCACGGCCACGCCGGCCAGCATCGCCGCCCAAGCCGCCGACTGCATCGTCACGCCCAGCACGAAGGGCGAAGCCACCAGCCACAGCCCCAGCGCCACTTCGATCCGGTCCTGCCAGTGCGCCCTGATCATTCGTTCGGCCCCCGTTGCACGATGCGACTGTAACTTAAGATCGAACCCGCCGGCTTTGCCCCGCGCCGATCGCCACCCCCGATGACCGTGCCGACCCTGACCCCTCATCCGCCGCTCGCCTTCGACGAATCGGGCACGCCGCTCAGCACGCTGTATGGCGACGTGTTTCGCAGTCGCAGCGGCGCCTGGCGGGAGGCGCTCGAGGTGTTCGTCGAAGGTTGCGAGTTGCCGGGGCGCTGGGCGCAGGTGCGGCAGGCGGAAGCAGGCTCGGCGTTCACTGTGCTCGAACTCGGCTTCGGGCTGGGCGTGAACTTCCTCGCCACCTTGCACGCGTGGCGCGGTCGTGCCGGCCAGTGTGCGCGGCTGCACTACGTCTCCGTGGAGGCCCATCCGCTGGCCGGCGCAGACCTGCGGCGCGGACTGATTGCGCTCGGTGCGCCCGCGAGCGACGTCGAGCAACTGGTCGCGCAGTGGCCGGCCGCCCTGCCAGGGCTGCACCGACTCGACTTCGACGATGGCGCGGTCACGCTGACGCTGTGCCTGGGCGACGCGGCGACGATCGTGCCGCGGCTGGTGCTGGGCGCCGACGCGTTCTTCCTCGACGGCTTCGCGCCGTCGCGCAACCCGGCGATGTGGGCGCCGGCGCTGATCCGGGCGCTGGCACGGCTGGCGCGTCCCGGCGCTGCGCTGGCGACGTGGAGTGCTGCGGGTGCGGTGCGCGAGGCGCTCGCCGCTGCCGGTTTCGAGGTGGCGCGCGTCACCGGTCATGCCGGCAAGCGGCACCGGCTGTGTGCTCGTTATGCCCCGCGCTGGCGCACTTTCGAGCCGCCGTCCGCGCCGCCGCGTTGGCCCGAGCGCAGCGTGCTGGTGGTAGGGGCAGGCCTGGCCGGAGCAACGGTCGCGGCGGGTTTCGCGCGACGTGGGTGGCTGGTAACCGTACTCGAGGCCGCTGCAGCGGGCAGCATCGGCGCCAGGATGCAGCCGCTGTACGGCGAGCACCTGCATCTGTCGCCCGACGACAACCCGCTGGCCCGGCTCACCCGCACGGCCTGGAGCCTTCGCGCACGCGCTCGGGCCGCGCGCGAGCCGCTCGGCAAGCTGCTGGTCGACGCCGATGAAGCCGAGGCGGCCTCACGCTGCGCGATGCTCGAGCGGCTCGGGTTTCCGGGCGCGTTCGTGCGGCAACTGTCGCGCGACCAGGCATCCGACGCGGCGGGCGTGGCGCTGCCGCGCGGCGGGCTGTGGCTGCCGCAGTGCGACGCCGACGATCCGGCCGCGCTGCTGCGTGCGCGCCTCGCCACCCCGGGTGTGACCCTGCTGGCCGGCGCTGCCGTGCAGGCGCTGAGCCGCGAAGACGCCCGATGGTGTGCCCGCGACGGCAGCGGGCGTCGGCTGGCCGCGGGCGGCGTCGTCGTGCTCGCCAATGCGGGCGATGCGGCGCGGCTCGCGGGACTCGCGTCGCTGCCGATCGGACGTACCCGCGGACAGTGCACACTGGTTCCCGCCGAGCGGATCGGCGGGCTGCGTGCCATCGTGAGCGGGGAAGCCTTCGCTGCGCCGCTGGCCGACGGCGCGATCCTCGCGGGGGCCAGCTTCGACCACGACACGAGCCCGGAACCGTCGCGGGAGGTCGACCGCAGCAACCTGCTGCGGCTGGCGCGTACGATCGGTGGCGATCCGCAGGGGTGGTTCGACGCGTCCGTGTCGTCGCCGGTGGGCTTCCGGCATGCGGTGCGGGATCACTTGCCTGCGATCGGCTTGCTGCCCGATGAAGCGGCCGCGCTGTGCGACGCACCGGCATTGTTGCGCAACGAACGGCTGGCCCTGCCACGAATGCCTGGCGTGTTCGGCGCCTTCGCGTTCGGATCGCGCGGATTGCTGTGGGCGGAACTCGCGGCACGGCTGCTTCCTGCGCTCGCCGACGGCGACCCGCTACCCGTGGAGGCCGATCTGCTGCGCACGATCGACCCGGGACGGCGCACGCGGCGGATGCTGCGCCGCCAACGCTTCGGGCGAACCTGACGGAAGACTGCGGCTCGATTCGCCAGAAGTAAGCTGAATCGCATCAATGGCTTGGCGCGTGTTTCTCGTCCTGGACGATTCGATTAATATGAGCATTTATCTGGTTTAACGATGGACGAACTGCCGCTTTCCCTGCTTCATGCCCTCGTCACGGTCGCCGAAACGCGCAGCTTCTCGCGCGCCGCCCGCCTGCTCGGCACGAGCCAGTCGACGATCAGCACGCAGATCCGCCGGCTGGAGGATCGCGTCGGCACGACCCTCCTCGAACGCACGACGCGGTCGGTCACCCCAACGGCCGCCGCCCAGCGCCTGCTGCCGATCGCACGCGACATGCTGCGACTCCAGAGAATCGCGTTGAGCCGGCTCGATGCGCAGCCGCTTTCGGGACTTGCGGTGCTGGCGGTCGACGAATCGGTGGCGCTGGCGCACGGCGTGCTCGACCTGGCGCGCGGCTTTGCCGAGACCTGGCCGGAAGTGGACCTGCGCGTCGAAGTGGCTCCTGCTGCGGCGCTGCTCGAGCGCTTCGAGGCGGGGCTGCTCGACCTCGCGCTGGTTCATGGCGCGGACCCCCGGCACGAGGCGGGAACGGATGCACGGCGCGACCGACCGGCGCCGATCGGCAACGAACTCGGTCGCGACCGCCTTGGCTGGCACGGACACCTGCGGGCCCCGGGAGGCGACGGCCGCTGGGCACTGGTCGGCCTGCCGCGCGGCAGTGCGCTGCGGACCCACGTCGATGCTGCGCTGGCCGCGGGCGCGACACCGCATCGCATCGCGGTCGAGGCGGACAGCCTGGCGATCGGGGTCGAGGCGGCGCGCCAGGGCTTCGGCCTGATCGCGCTGCCCGCGCCGCTGGCGCGTCGTCACCTGCTCGAGCCGGCGCAGGCCGAAGGCCTGCCCGCGCTGGGCAACTGGCCGGTGCGACTGCTGCAACGCGATACCCTGGATGCGGCAGCCGCGGCGCTGCGCAACGAAATCAGGCAGGCGTGGCCGGCGCGGCGTGCGCGGCCGAGCTCGTGAGCGAAGCACGCGGGCGCAGCATCCAGCGCGCCAGCAACCATTGGATCAGCAGCACCAGCCATGCCGACCAGAGCACGTGCGACAGGAAGTGGGCGCCCTGCGCGACCCGGGTGAGGCCCAATGCGAGACCGATCACGGCGGCGGCAAGGCACCAGGTACGTGTTCGAACCCGCACGCGGCGCAGTCCCGGAATTCC
>CAZBTE010000113.1:0-7397 GCA_964494665.1 uncultured Limnobacter sp. | reverse complement strand
AGCACATCCTCGTGGTCGATGGACTCTTCCGGATAGAGGTGGAACCAGCGCTGGCGCTGCGTGTCCCAGGCGATCGTGAACGCCTGCAGGCGGCCGCGATCGAGTGCCAGCAGGTACTGCTGCAGCGGCTCGACGCCGAACGTGTACTTCACTTCGTAGTCGGCCGGTTCACCGTCGGGGCCATCGGTATTGATCCAGTAGCGGCCGTCACGCCGGAAGAAGCGCGTTCGCACGCCGTCTCTCGTGAAAGTCGCGTCGTCGAAGTTGCCGAGGACCGTGGCGTCGGTGGCTTCCTGCATCGCGAGGTCGTGATGCGAGCCTTGCCAGCCCCGCACTTCCGCCGCGTGGCAGGACGCACATTGGGCTTCGTCGACGTGCACTGCCGGCATCGCGCGGCCCGCGTCCTGGTGGACGACGGATTTCGACGCCTCGCGCGTCCAGTTCCACGCCAGCACGCCCAGCGCCGCGGCGGCCAGCGCTGCGACTCCGATCAGCAGCGCGCGGCCGCGTGGGCTCATCGATGCGGGTCAGTGCAGGTACTTGATCTGCACCGCGTCGATCTTGCCGTTGAACCTGAACGGCCGGCGATCGTAATAGGCCTCGGACACCGGCGAGTAGCTGTCCATGCCGACATCGAACGCATCGTTGGCCGTGAAGGCCAGCGTGGCGGTGCGCGGCACCTTGCCCTTCGCCACTTCCTTGCCGTCGACGCGAACCACGACATCCGCGGCGCCGCGCGGCGCGGCGATGCGGGTCTCGACTTCGATCTTCACCTTGCCGGTCGGCAGCGGCTCGCTGCTTTGCAGGTGCGTGCGCTCGATCTCGAACAGGTTGTACTCGTAGCCCAGCCTGCCCTGGTCGACCCACAACGCGACGCCGCCCGAAAAGGCGCCGAGCGCGTACAGCACGCCGGACGAATCGGCCGCGAGATCGACGTCGACGGTCACGACGTTGCTGCGCGCGCCGATCTTGGGGCCCGCGAACTCGGGCACGCCGGTCACGTCCTGCGTGTAGTTGAACTCCGTCGCCGGATTCTGCGGCGCGGACTGCGGGCTCCAGATGATCGACCACAGCCCGCCGCCCACCGGATAGACGAGGTTGTCCTTCGCCTCCCGCGCAAACAGCAGCTTCAGCTCCTCGAGCTTCCGCGGATTCTTCGCCGCAAGGTCGGTGGACTGCGAGTAATCCGCGTTGAGATCGTAAAGCTCCCAGGGGTCGCCATCAGGCGACCAGGTGGCGATCGTGGCTGGCAGACCCGGCACCCACGGCGTGCGAGGCCCCCACGCGGCCGCGTACCAGCCATCGGGGGAATAGATGCCCCGATCCGCCATGACTTCGAAGTACTGCGCCTGCTTGCGGCCCGCGGCCTTCGCGTCCGCAAAGGTGTACTTCATGCTGATGCCATCCATCGGCTGCTGCGTCACGCCATCGACGGTGTCCGGCGCCCGGATGCCGATGACGTCGTAGATCGTGGGCACGACATCGTTGACATGGTGGAACTGGGATCGCGGCGTCGTGTCGTGCGCGATCTTCCCGGGCCAGGAGATCGCAAGCGGCGTGCGCGTGCCGCCGAAATGCCCGGCCGTGAGCTTCAGGCCCTGGTGCGGCGTGGAGCCCGCCCACGCCCAGCCTGCGTGATACATGTTGTCCGTGCGCGGGCTGCCGAGCGCATCGAGACCCCCGAGCCCTTCGAGCGCGCGCAGGTGGTCCTTGATCTCGGTGGCGATGCCGTTCTGCGCCAGCAGTTCGCTGATGGAGCCATTCTGGCCTTCGGCACTCGAGCCGTTGTCGCCCCAGACGTAGAGCACGATCGTGCGGTCGCGGATGCCGAGCCGCTCGAGCTCATCGATCAGGCGGCCGGCCTGCGTGTCGGCGTGCTCGGTGTAGCCTGCGAAGACTTCCATCAGGCGACGCTGGAACGGCTTCTCGTCCTCGGGAATGTCGGCCCAGGCCGCGAGCGAGGCGGGGCGCGGGGTCAGGCGGGTATCGGCGGGGATCCAGCCGAGCGCCTTCTGGCGCGCGAACACTTCATCGCGCATCGAATCCCAGCCCTTGTCGAAGCGGCCCCGGTATTTGTCCGCCCATTCCTTGAAGATGTGGTGTGGCCCGTGCGATGCACCCGGCGCCCAATACATGAAGAAAGGCTGCGCAGGCGCGATGGCAACCTGGCGGCGCAGCCACCGCAACGCATCGTCGGCCATGTCTTCGGTGAAGTGATAGCCCTTGCCTTCGGGCGTCTCGACGCGCGTCGTGTTGCGCACCAGCGCCGGCTCCCATTGCGACGACTCGCCCGCCAGGAAGCCGTAGAAGTAATCGAAGCCCACCAGCCGGCCGGTGGGCCAGCGATCGTACGGGCCTTGCGCGGTGGTCTGTTCCGCCGGCGTGTTGTGCCACTTGCCGAACGCGGCCGTGTTGTAGCCGTAGTAACCGAGGACCTTCGCGATCGATGCACCCGTGGCCGGCCAGTGGCCCGTGTAGCCGTCCCAGTTGTTGGCGAGCTCCGCGATCTGCCCGAACCCGACGCGATGGTGATTGCGGCCCGTGAGCAGCGAGGCGCGGGTGGGCGAGCACATCGCGGCGTTGTGGAAGCGGTTGTAGGTGATGCCGCTGTTCGCGATCCGCGAAAGCGTCGGCGTGTGGATCGGCCCGCCGAACGTGTCGGGCAGGGCCGGGCCCACGTCGTCCAGCATGATGATGAGCACGTTGGGCGCATCAGCGGGCAGGTGGCTCGCGGGCGCCGTGGGCTCGTAAACGGACTGCGCGATCGTGGGACCTGCCGTACTCGCCGAGGGCGCCGGCGGAAACGGCAGGGACTGCTGGGCGAGGGCCGTCAATGGAAGAAGGATCGAGGCCGATACGGATACGAACGCGCTGCGGTGGATGGCCATCGCGATGACTCCCCTGTCGTGCTTTCTTGTTGCCGGGCAACCTGCCCGGCAAGTATCGCATGATTAACCTCTCGAGCGGAAATTCAACTGTGCTAAATATGGCGCATGCACCTTGCCGAGTACCTGGGCAGCACGCGCCGGCGGAGGACCCTGGTCCTGGCATTGCTGCTCGCCCTGCTGTTCCTGCTCTTCGGCCAGGTCGCGGCCCCATGGATCGTGGGCTACCTCGGGCGCATCGATATCAGCACCGATGGCATCCTGCGCGCGGTATCCGCGGAGCGCGCTGCCAGCCGCGACGGCGTGCCGGTGACCCTCATCGACATCGATGCGCAGACGTGGAAGCTTTGGGGTGACCCGGCGGCCACGCCGCGCACCGGGCTCGCCAGCATCCTTGCCAACCTGCTGCGGCCCGGCGCCGGCAGCGGCCCGCTGGCCATCGTGCTGGACATCGACCTCGGCACGCCCCAGGAGCCCGACGATCTCATGCACTTCCTGGCGCACTACCCGGAGGATGCGCCACCCATCGTTTTTCCCAAGCGCCTCGAGGTGGCGGCCGACGGTGCGCGCAGCCCGGTGCCTGGCCCGTACGACGCGGTATTCGAGGGCCGCGACAACCTGGTGTGGGCTGATGCGATGCTCGATTCGGACGACGATGGCGTCGTGCGCCACTGGTCGCTGTGGCGCGAGGTGTGCGTGGACGGCCGTACCGAGATCCTGCCGTCGATCCCTGCGCGGCTCGCCGCGCTCGTGAGCGCATCGGATGGCAGTGCGCTGCTGCCGCGCCCGGACCCGCCGCGGCTCACCGGCGACTGCCGCGCCGCTGCCGAGGAGCGGCATCAGCCGCGCATCCTCGTCACCAGCGTTGCCGGCCTGCGCGGCGTGGCGGGCAGGGGCACGACCATCATGACGCCGCGCTTCGCCTCCATACCGGCGCGGCTGGTCGCCGACAGCGACGCCAACTTCGACGACGCGGCGCTGTTCGGCGGCAGGGTCGTGTTCATCGGCGCCTCGCATCCGGCCTCACGCGATTTCCATCGCACCGCCTATGGCAACCTGCCGGGCGTCGAGATCCTGGCGCAGCAGGTCTACCTGGCGCCGCTGTCCGGCCTGCGCGGTGCGAGCTACGGCTGGGGATTCCGGCTGGCGACGCTCGCGTTGTTCGCGTTGCTGGTCATGGTCGACCTGGTGATGAAACGGTTTCGCATCGTGACGCAACTGGTGATACTCGTCGCGCTGGCTGCAGGCGCGATCCGCTGGTTCGGCACCTTCACGGTGTTCGAGGTAATCATCATGGCGATTTCGCTGCTGATCGTGCTCGCCGGCACGCGCGAGATCTGGGAAATGGTCAGGGAATGGTTTGCGACGCCGAACAAGAAGGATTATTTCTTTTCATGAACAGGAAACCCGAAACGCTGCTGCGCGCGCTGGCCGCAGTGCTGTCTTTCCTCGGCCTTGCTGGCGTCACCGCCGCCGCGCAATCGAACGAGGCAGTCGGCATCGTTGCCGAATACCAGCCGGTGAAGGAGCGCTACGCCATCAGCGGGCCTGCAAGGCCTGCGCCAGCGCCGCTGACCATCGGCACGCAGGTGTATGCCGGCGACACGGTCGTGCTGCCCGCCGGCGGCGTGGTGATCGTGACCGGAGCCGATGGCGCGACCACTCGTATCACCGGACCCGGCACGCTCGCCCTCGCCCCCGCTTCCGCACAGGGACTCGGCGTGGTGGGGCGGATGCTCGCGAGCCTGCAGGGCTATTTCGGTGAGCCCTACCGCACGAGCCGCATCGCGGCCTCGCAGGGCGGCGAGGATTGCGCCGGCGCCGGTGCGATCGATGTGCCCCTCCTCCCGGAAGGTTCCGCGGTGGTTGCGGGCACGCGCGACCTGCGTTTTGCGTGGAAGGGCGGCTGCGCGCCCTTCACCGTCGTGGTGCGCGATGCACGCGGCGGGGAAATCGCCCGCGCCGGCACGTCGAATCGTGCGGCGCGCTTTCGCGAGGTCGCGCTGGCGACCGGCCAGGCGAGCGTGGAGATCTCGACCGCCACAGAATCTAAAGTGATCGCGCTGGATGTCGTGTCCGCAACGCCCGCGCCACCGGCCGACCTCGTGAACGGCAGCGGCGGGAATCTTGCGCTGCTCGCCCAGGCGTACTGGCTCGCCGAGCAGGACGCGGGCCGCTGGCGCTTCGAGAGCTTCGACCTGCTCGCGCCGCAGATCCGCGCGGGCGATCCGCTGGCCGGCAAACTCGGCGACCTGCTGCTCTGGGGGCCCGGCGGCGCGCCGCCCTGATCGGGCCGCGCGCTTGTGCAGCGCTAGTCGCCGCGCAGCGTGCTGCGCCCCGAGCCGACCAGAACGAAGGGACCCCAGTAAGCCGGATGCGCCTCGAGCGCGGTCTGCGCGTTCGCGCGCAACTGCGCGATGGATCGCTGCAGCGAGACATCGAGCGCCACGCCTTCGGCGCGGGTTGCGCCGATCATTCCCGCGGTAAGGTCGCTGGCTGCGCCGATCAGCACCGGCCAATGGCTCACGGCCAGGTTGCGCGCACCGGCTGCGCCGAAGGATGCGGCCAGCCCGAGGAACGATTCGTCCTCGACCCCGCCGCGGCTGCCGCTGCGCGCGGTGTTGCAGGCGGAGAGCACCACGAGGTCGGCATCGAGCTTCAGCTGCGAGATGTCGCGCGTGGTCAGCAGCGCATCCTTGCAGGGCGTCGCCGCATCCGCGCCCGGCGAGAGCATCAGCGAGGGGTAAGGGCCGATCACGCACTGCTCCATCTCGCCCGGCAGGAAGCCGTGCGTGGCGATGACGAGCACGCGATAGGCACTGAGGTCGGAATCGAGCAGCTTGCGCCTCGTGGCATCGGGTCCAAGCCAGAGCGTGGACTTGTCCGCGCCGACGGACCGCTCGATGGCACGCAACTGTGCAACCGTCTCTTCCAGCTTCGGCAGCTCCGCGAGCGCCGCCGCGGCATCACCGGCACCGGCGAGCTCCAGCGAGCGCGAGAAGCTGCCGGCCTGCAGTTCCTGCGCGGTGAGGCCGGTCGCGCCGATGCCGAGGAACTCCGGCCCGGATTCTCCAGGCCCGGACGCGTCGTGCTGGCGCGAGGGATTGATCGCCAGCGGATAGAGGGACAGCTCCGGCATACTCACCAGCGGGAATTCACTGGCGAGGAACGACGCCGACTTCAGTTCACCGAACGTCGATAGCTGCGCCTTCGGCGGTGCCTTCGTGACAAGGATCGCCGGCGGCAACGCGGCGAGTGCCTTGTCACCGTACCAGTACACGCGCGCGCTGCCCGCGAGCTGCGCCATCACCGGCTCGAAGGTCAGCTTGAACAACTTCCAGGCCGCCTCGGCGTCATAGGCAATCTGCGCTCGCAATGGGTCCTTCACGGCCTGCTCGACACTCGCGCGCACACGGCTGACCAGCGCCTCGACCTCGCCCGCCGCCACCCTGGTCGACGCCAGTCGCGCACCGCGTGCCGTGATCACCCAGACGTGGACCGCCTCGCTCGCGACGTGGGTGGCCACCAGCGCGTCCTTCGGCCCGAGGAATTTCTGGTAGGTGGCAATCGGGAACGGCGCGCCGAGCGTGAATGCCGCCAGCTCCGGGTGGCGCTGGTAGAGCAACGCCCCGAACTGCTCGCGATTCTCGAACACATCGCTGCGCGTCAGCGCGATGAGCTGCCAGGCGGCATCGAGGCTGACGCTGCGGTTGCCGGCCACCCCCGCCGGATACGCCGCATCGACACCGGCCAGCAGCGTCTGCAGGTAGGCCGCGGGATTCTCGATCATCCGCAGGTTCCAGGTCAGCGAATCGGCGGTGACGCCGCTGCGGTTGAGACCCATGAGTCCGCTGGTGGCGACCGCCGAGGCGCCATTGTGCGCGGCCATCTGCGCCAGCGCGAATCCCTGCTCGACCAGGTCGCTGCGTTCACGCTGCACGTAAGGCAGGAGCCTCGCGATGTCGTCGATCAGGCGCGAATACTGCCGGCGGTAGACGATGCGTTCGCGCTTGTTGACCAGCATGCCGGACTTCAGGTGCGTTGCGGTCTGCTTGCGCGCCATGTCGAGGTAAGTGCGCGCGAGCCCCGGCGCATGGTTCGGATCCGCGCGTGTCAGTTGCGGCAGGAAGTCCGGCTCCCAGGCCTGTTCGGTGAGCTCGCGCTGCGCACGCCGCAGCGAAGTCAGCGTCAGGTGGTAGTCCTTCATCTCGCGGTCCGCGGCCAGGCCGAACTCGCTGCTCTGCGAGATCCGCCGGTTCAGCTCGGCGCTGCTGGTGCGAGCGCGGAAAGCGGCGTCTTCGATGTAGCGCCGGGTGACGGTGTCCGCGGCGCGCGCGAGGCGCTGGAACACCTCGAAGTTCGCGACGTGATCCCGCGGGTCGGCCGGCTTGAAGTTGCCCTGGAACAGCGCATCGAGCCCCACCGCGTCGTCGGGCTTCCCGGCCGCCATGAAGTAGTCGAACAGCACGGGATAGGCGCCCCACCGCTGTGATTGGTACGCCTTGCCGGCGG
>CAZBTE010000112.1:0-7407 GCA_964494665.1 uncultured Limnobacter sp. | reverse complement strand
TCTCGCTGTCCGGGTCGGGCACCCGGTCGCTGACCGGCACCACCATCTCGGGCGACGTGCCCCAGCTCACGTGCGGCTCGAGCCGCGAGGCGTCGACTTCGATCACCAGGTCGAAGCGTGCGCCCGGATCGGAACGCAGCGTGCGCCAGTACCGGACCGCCTTGTCCCAGTCGGGGCCCACCGGCGCCATCGGACGGCCGCGCAGGTAGTCCAGCGTGGTGTCGTCGACTGCCACCATGCCCGAACGTGCACCGGCCTCGATCGCCATGTTGCAGATCGTCATGCGGCCTTCCATGGACAGCGCGCGCACGGCAGGACCACCGAACTCGATTGCGTAGCCGGTGCCGCCGGCGGTGCCGATGCGGCCGATCACCGCCAGGATCATGTCCTTGGCGGTGACGCCGCGCGCGAGCGCGCCGTCGACCTTGACCAGCATGTTCTTCGCCTTGCGGGCCACCAGCGTCTGCGTGGCCAGCGCGTGCTCGACCTCCGAGGTGCCGATGCCGAAGGCCAGGCACGCGAAAGCACCGTGCGTGCTGGTATGGGAGTCGCCGCACACCACCGTCATGCCGGGCAGCGTGGCGCCCTGCTCGGGGCCGATCACGTGCACGATACCCTGGCGGCGATCGTTGATGTCGAAGTACGGAATGCCGAAGGCGCGCGCATTGGCATCGAGCGTCTCGACCTGCAGCCGCGACACCGGGTCGGCGATGCCTCGAGACCGATCGGTGGTGGGCACGTTGTGGTCGACCACCGCGAGGTTGGCCGCGATGCGCCACGGCTTGCGCCCGGCCATTCGCAGGCCCTCGAACGCCTGCGGACTGGTGACTTCGTGCACCAGGTGGCGGTCGATGTAGATCAGGGCCGTGCCGTCGTCTTCCTGACGAACGACGTGATCGTCCCAGAGCTTGTCGTAGAGTGTGCGCGGCGCCAAAGGCATCGGACGATTATGCCACGCACCCTGCTGGCGCCTTTCGCGGCGGGGTTGCCGCGGGCTCGCGTTCGCCGCGTGCGCCGCAGCTGCGGCGAGCGCCTAACGACGCCGCGCCTGTTCGTAGAGCGGCATCACCCGCTGCGCGTAGACCTGCAGGTCGCGCGTGCGGGTGTCGGCCGACGGGTGCGTGCTGAGGAACTCGGGCGTGCCGCCCCCACCCGAGGCGCTCGCCATCTTCTGCCACAGGGTGATCGCCGCGCGCGGGTCGTAGCCGGCGCGTGCCGCCAGCTCGACGCCGATGCGGTCGGCCTCGGTCTCGTGCAGGCGGCTGTTCGGCAGGCCGAAGAACGCCTTGTAGAAGGCCGAGCCGAGGTCCATCGTCCCCTGCCCGCCGCCGAGCAGGATCGTCGCCCCGCCGATCAGCACCTGCGCGCCCATCTGCTCGGAGGCGCGCTCGCGAGCATGCTCGCGCAGCGCGTGCGCGATTTCGTGGCCGACCACTGCAGCGATCTCGTCGTCGGTGAGCTGCAGCTTGCTGACCAGCCCGCTGTAGACCGCGATCTTGCCGCCCGGCATGCACCAGGCATTGATCTGGTCGGAGCGGATCACGTTGACTTCCCAGGTCCAGCGCGCGGCTTCCGGGCGAAACGCAGCGGTGGCCGGAATCAGTCGCTTGGCGATCGCGCGCACCCTGTTGGTCAGCGCCGAATCGGCATTGAGCGTGCCCTTCTGCTGCTCTTTCGACAGCGTCTCTCGATACGCCAGCTCGGCCTGCTGGCGCATGTCGGCTTCGGACACCATCGACGACATGCGCTGGGTGCGCTCGACGCCCACCGCCCCGGCGCTGGTGGTCTTCACGCTCTGGCAGCCGCCCAGCAGAACGGTCGAGGCGGCGAGCGCCACTGCAAACGTCCGGATCGGCCTCATGGTTCGTCTTCTCCTTTGTCGCAATTTTCCCCCGGCCCGTCGTCACGAGCGAACCGCGTCAACCGGCGTCCGACAGCGGCGAAACACGACGCCCGCCGCGAGCGCCGCTGCCGCCGACACGAGGAACACCGCCTGCGGCGACAGCACGCTCCAGACGAAGCTTGCCCCCAGCACCCCCAGCGCGCCGCCCAGCCCGTAGCCGACCATCGCATAGAGGGCCTGCGCACGCGCGTGCTGGCCCGGCTCGAACCAGCGCTGCAGCGTCGCCATGGTGGCGCTGTGGTGGATGCCGAAGGTGACTGCGTGCAGCAGCTGCGCCACGACCAGCGCGGGCAAGCTGTGTGCCGCGACGCCGATCAGCACGAAGCGCACCGCAGCCACCCACAAGCTTGCATCGAGCAACCGGAGCGCGCCGAAACGCTCGAAGAGCCGGCGCTGTATCCAGAATACGCCGATCTCGGCCACCACCCCCAGCGCCCACAGCAGCCCGATCGCGGTCTTGCTGTAGCCGAGCCCGGCCAGGTACAGCGACAGGAACGCGTACAGCCCGGCATGCGCAAAGATCATCAGGAACGCCGATGCGAAGAACGCCTGGACGCGCGGCTCGCGCAGGCGCTCGCGCACGCGCGTGGCCGGCGTCGGGACCGCGGATGGCGGCACGACGCGCATCGTCCAGGCGCTGGCCGCCAGCACCCCGAGGACGGCAGCCGTCCACCACGGCAGCGAGTGCGTGCCCCACGCGTCGAGCACCGGCCCCATCGCCACGACCCCGGCGATGAAGCCCATCGACCCCCACACCCGCAGCCGGCCATAGCGGCCGGCATCGCCCCCGGCAAGCTGCATCGCCATCGCCTCGCCGATCGGCATCTGCGCGGCGGTCATGAAGAACAGCATCGCCAGCGCCGGCAGCAGCGCCGCGAAGTGCCCACCGGCCAACGGCAGCAGCAGCGCGGCCAGGCACGCGCCGACCGAGCTCACGCGCAACAGCAGCACGCGGCTGCCGCCGCGGTCGGCCAGCCAGCCCCAGAACGGCGGCCCGACGATGCGCAGCACCTGCGGCACCGCCATCAGCACGCCGATCTGGGCGATGGACAGCCCCAGCGCAGCCAGGTACAGGCTCAGGTACGGCGAGAACAGCCCGATGAAGGCGAAATAGGCGAGGAAGAGCGCCCTGAGGCCGCCGGCGTTCAACGCGCGCCGCGCGGCGCCGGACCCGCGATGCGCGGCGTGTCCACCGACACCTCGGCATTCTGCGCACGATCGCGCAGTGCGTGGTCGATCAGCACCAGCGCCAGCATCGCCTCGGCGATCGGCACCGCACGGATGCCCACGCAGGGGTCGTGCCGGCCGAGCGTCTCGACCGTAGTCGGCGCGCCTGCCAGGTCGATCGAGCGCCGCGGCACACGGATGCTCGACGTGGGCTTGATCGCCAGTTCGACGACGATCGGCTGGCCGGTGGAGATGCCGCCCAGCACGCCGCCCGAGTGGTTGGTCGCGAACCCCTCGGGCGTGAGCTCGTCGCCGTGCTCGCTGCCCTTCTGCGTCACGCAGGCGAAGCCCGAGCCGATCTCCACGCCCTTGACCGCATTGATGCCCATCATCGCGTAAGCGATGTCGGCATCGAGCTTGTCGTACAGCGGCTCGCCCAGGCCCACCGGCACGTTCTCGGCGACCACCCGCACGCGTGCGCCGCAGGAATCGCCTGCGCGGCGCAACTCGTCCATGTATTGCTCGAGCCGTGGAACCACCGCGGCATCGGCGGCGAAGAACGGGTTTGCCGGCACCTGTGCCCAGTCGGTGACCGGAATGACGATCTCGCCCAGCTGCGTCATGCAGCCGCGGACCTCAGTGCCGAAGTGCTCGCGCAACCACTTCTTCGCGATCGCCCCTGCAGCCACGGCAGGCGCCGTCAGCCGCGCCGACGAACGCCCGCCACCGCGCGGGTCGCGCCGGCCGTACTTGTGCCAGTAGGTGTAGTCGGCGTGACCCGGCCGGAACGTCTGCAGGATCGTCGAGTAGTCCTTGCTGCGCGCGTCCTCGTTGCGGATCAGCAGCGCAATCGGCGTGCCGGTGGTGTGGCCCTCGAAGACGCCGGAAAGGATCTCGACCCGGTCCGGTTCCTGGCGCTGCGTCACGTGGCGCGAGGTGCCGGGACGGCGCCGGTCGAGGTCGGGCTGGATGTCGCCCTCGGACAGCGCCATTCCCGGGGGGCAGCCGTCGACCACGCACCCGATCGCCGGGCCGTGCGATTCGCCGAAGGTGGTGACGGTGAAGAGGCGACCGAACGTGCTGCCGGACATCGGGGGCTTCCTGACTGTGAATGGTGAATTCTAGGATCACGCCCTCAATCGCGCGATCACGTGCTCGCGCGACATCGTCGCCAGCATTGCATCGAGCGACGGCGTCTGCGTCGTGCCGAACACCTTCAGTCGCACCGGCATCGCCAGTTGCGCCATCTTCAGCCCGTGTTCGGCCAGCGTGTCCTTCAGTGCCGCGGAGATCGCTTCCTTCGTCCACGCGCCATCCGTGAGCCGCGCAGCGAGTGCGGCGAGCGCCAGTGTCAGCGCGGGCGGCGCCGCGTCGAAGTACTTCTCGCGATCGGCAGCCGGGATCTCCGCCGGTGCGTAGAACATGCGCGCCAGCTCGGCCAGCTCGTTCAGCGTCTGCGCGCGTTCCTTCAGCAGCCCGCACACCGCTGCCAGATCGGCCAACCCCGGTGCAGGCTCCGAGCCCGACGCGAGCAGCCTCGGCAACACGCGCTCCGCCAGTGCGGCGTCGTCCGACGCCTTCAGGTAATGATGATTCAGCCAGCGCAGCTTGTCGAAATCGAAACGCGATGGAGACCGGCTGATGTGCGTACCGTCGAACCAGCGCACGAACTGCTCGCGCGAGAAGACCTCCTCGTCGCCGTGACTCCAGCCGAGCCGGGCCAGGTAATTGACCACCGCCTCGGGCAGGTAGCCGTCCTCGTCGTACTGCATCACCGACACCGCGCCGTGCCGCTTGGACAGTTTCTGGCCGTCGGGGCCGTGGATCATCGGCAGGTGGCCATACTCGGGCACCGGCGCGCCGAGCGCGCGCAGGATGTTGATCTGCCGCGGGGTGTTGTTCACGTGATCGTCGCCGCGCAGCACGTGCGTGATGCGCATGTCCCAGTCGTCGACCACCACGCAGAAGTTGTAGGTGGGCGTGCCGTCCGAGCGCGCGATGATCAGGTCGTCGAGTTCGCCGTTGTCGATCGCGATCGGGCCCTTGACCGTGTCGTTCCAGCTGGTCGCGCCGTCCAGCGGGTTGCGAAAGCGCACCACCGGCTCGACTCCCGACGGCGGCTCGGGCAGCCGGCGCCCCGGCTCCGGGCGCCAGCGTCCGTCGTAACGCGGCTTCAACCCACGCGCCTCCTGCGCCGCGCGCATCGCCTCGAGCTCCTCCTTCGTGCACCAGCAGCGATAGGCGGTGCCGTCGGCGAGCATCTTCGCGATCACCTCGCGGTAGCGCTCCATGCGCTGCATCTGGTAGAAGGGCCCCTCGTCGGCGTCCAGCCCCAGCCAGTGCATGCCGTCCAGGATCGCCTGCACCGCCTCGGGCGTCGAACGCTCGAGGTCGGTGTCCTCGATGCGCAGGATGAAGGTGCCCTCGTGGTGGCGCGCGTACGCCCACGCGAACAGCGCGGTGCGGGCGCCGCCGATGTGCAGGAAACCGGTCGGGCTGGGAGCGAAGCGGGTGCGAACCATGTCGCGTGATTCCGGGCGAGAATGACCGTCCGATTCTACGCGTCCACCATGACTTCGACTGAACCGCCGCCCGACGCACACGAGTCCGGCGCGCCGCCGGTGCATCCGGATACCGCCGCAGAACACCTGGTACCGGACGTGCTGCGCGCATCGCCCGAGGACACCGTGAAAGCGATGCGCGACCGCCTCGCGGCCGGTGCGCAGGTCGACTGCGCCGATGCGGTCTACCTGCTGGACGCGCAGCGCCATCTGCGCGGCATCGTACCGATGAGCCGGCTACTGGGCGCGAACAGCGACCAGACGCTGGCCGAGATCGCGATCACTCCGGTACCCGCGGTGCGCCCGCGCACCGACCAGGAACACGTCGCCTCGGTCGCGATCGAGCACGGTTTGAGCGCGGTGCCGGTCGTCGACGCGCGCGGCCGCTTCGCCGGCGTCGTGCCGCCGCGGGCCCTGCTCGAAGTGCTTCGTCGCGAGCATGTCGAGGACCTGCACCGGCTCGCCGGCATCGGGCTCGAAGACAGTGCCCGCGCGCGCGAAGCGATCGAAGCGCCGCCGCTGCGCCGTGTCCGCGACCGGCTGCCGTGGCTGCTGGTCGGCCTGGCTGGCAGCATGCTCGCCACCATCATCGTCGCCGGCTTCGAAGCCACGCTCGATGCACGCGTGGCGATCGCGTTCTTCGTACCTGGCATCGTCTACATGGCCGACGCCGTCGGCACGCAGAGCGAGGCCATCGCAGTTCGCGGGTTGTCGCTCAGCCGCCTGCCGCTCGGCCGCCTGCTCGCCGGCGAAATGCGCACCGGGCTGCTGATCGGCATCACGCTGGCATTGCTGGCGCTGGGGCCGGTGTGGTGGTGGTTCGGCGACGCACAACTCGCGCTCGCCGTCGCCATCGCCTTGCTGGCGGCGAGCGCCTGTGCCACGACGATCGGTTTTGCGCTACCTTGGCTACTCGCGCGAATCGGTCGCGATCCCGCCCTGGGTAGCGGCCCGATCGCCACCATCATCCAGGACGTACTGAGCCTGCTGATCTACTTCTGGACCGTGAAGGCACTATTGTTCTGAACATGGAGAAGCCCTTCTCGCCCGCATGTGAACGCAATCGCGAGCCGATCCTCGCGGTGCTGCGCGACTGGTTCGCCGACTGCCACCGCGTCCTCGAGATCGGCAGCGGCACCGGCCAGCACGCGGTGCACTTCGCTGCAGCGCTGCCGCGCCTGCAATGGCAGGCCTCCGACGTGACCGAGAACCTGCCCGGCATCCGCCAGTGGTTGAAGGAGGCGGCGTTGCCCAATACGCCGGCGCCGATCGCGTTCGACGTCAACGGCCCCGCACCCCGCGGCGAGTACGACGCGGTGTTCAGCGCCAACACGTTGCACATCATGGGCTGGAAGGAAGTCGAGCGGATGTTCGCCGCGCTGCCTGCGCTTACGAAGCGCGGCGCCATCCTGGTCGTCTACGGCCCGTTCAACTACGAGGGGCAGTACACCAGCCAGAGCAATGCGCAGTTCGACGAGGCGCTGCACAGCGCCAACCCGAAGCGTGGCATCCGTGACTTCGAGGAAGTGGACGCGCTCGCGACCGCGGCGGGTTTCGCGCTGAAGGAAGACCGCACGATGCCGGCAAACAACCGCTGCATCGTGTGGAAGCGAGGGTGAGACAAGGCGATCGGCGGCGCGGATCGTCGCGGACACAGGATTTGATCGGGGTTGCGGATTTGCCTACAATTGCGCTCCCTCTCCAGGGGCGGCTAGCTCAGCGGTAGAGCACTGCCTTCACACGGCAGGGGTCACAGGTTCGAACCCTGTGCCGCCC